>JBOHVR010000025.1:0-7537 GCA_050735755.1 Binatia bacterium | reverse complement strand
GTTATATGGGGCATCTCCGGGTTGGCTCTTTCATCGCATGCTCGTGTTGGACCACTTCAGCCTCTTTTTTAAAGTCATCTCGCTGCTCGCGGTGCTGCTCGTCACGTGGATGTCCTGGGATTCCAGCGAAATCCGCAGGCTTAACCAGGGGGAGTACTACACGATTCTGCTAACCTCAGCCTTGGGAATGATTCTCATGGCGGCATCGAGCAACCTGCTGATGGCGTACCTTTCGTTAGAGCTAGCCAGTTTAACCTCTTACATCTTGACCGGTTTTCTGCCCCACAATCGCCGCTCGAGCGAGGCCGCCCTCAAGTACCTCATCTATGGAGGCGTGTCTTCTGGAGCCATGATCTACGGGATGAGTTGGATCTACGGCATGACCGGAAGCCTTGATTATGCCCGAATCAATGACGCGCTCCTTCAAGGCCAGACGAACCATGTCACTCTGTTCATCGCTTTCATTCTTATCCTTGTCGGTTTTGGCTACAAAATGGTCTTTGTCCCCTTTCATATGTGGTCTCCGGACGTTTACCAGGGGGCGCCGACGCCGTTTACGGCCTTTCTCTCCGTGGGTTCAAATGCAGCGGGCGTCGCCATGTTGATTCGATTCTTCTTTCCAGGAGCCTCCCGGCTCGTAGAGGGAGGCAATTGGCTCTTTATTTCCGGGGTCGAATGGCCGCACTTCTTGCTGTTTGTGAGCATGATTACCATGACGCTCGGCAACCTCTGCGCGCTCAACCAACAGAACCTCAAACGGCTTCTCGCTTACTCCGGGATCGCGCATGCAGGCTACGTGTTGATGGGACTCGTGGTTTTGAACAATGACGGCCTCAAAGCGATGCTCTTTTACATCATTGTTTACTTGGTCATGAATCTCGGGGCCTTCCTCGTAGTCATGATTGTTGCCAATTCAACGGGAAGAGAGGATCTGGAGGGCTACCGCGGATTGGCATGGCGCGGGGCGGCGAGTCTAGCCGTCTGTATGGCGATATTTCTTTTTTCGCTTACTGGTCTGCCCCCTCTGGCGGGCTTCGCGGGAAAGTTCTTTCTTTTCGCTGCAGTCATTAAGCAAGGGGGGGAGTTCATCATCCTGGCTCTCGTCGCCATCATAAACAGCGTGATTTCTCTGTACTACTACGCAAAAATCGTTAAGACGATGTTTCTTGACTTCCCGGAGCCTAATGATCCGGTCGTCCAGATGACGCCGAGCGCCTCCGCCTTGATTGGAGTTCTGACCTTTTCTACCATCTTGTTCGGCGTTTACTTTGAACCATTGCTACGATACACCAACGAGTCGCTGAAGTTTTTCATCAGATAGCAATCAGGTCAAGACAACCTCTGGTCGGGATTGGATAAGCCGCGGTTTTTAGCGCTTTCCGTGCCCAAGGGCGGGCGAAGCGTTAAGCTCTTGTGCGGCGTTAAGATACAGTTGGGAATCCAGTAGTTACCGGTCCGGGTGAAGGTTCTCTGTATGGAGGCTTGAAAAAGGGCTATGTCAATGGAATCATCACATGCGTCTGGTACGCTTTACGCTCTGCCAGACGCTCATACCATCGTTGCAGATGCCCCAGGGCAGGTCGGTCTATCGGAAGCTTAAACCATCGGTAAGCCCATATGCCCAACGGTATATCGCCAAAGCTGACATCATCACCAGCCACAAAGGGGGTTTTTGCCAGGTGTTCATTCAAGATTTCCCAGACTCTCGTGGATTTCTTCAACGCCTGCTCAATCGAAGCCGGGTCTCTTTTTTCGGCCGAAGTTCGGATAAGACCCCAAAAAAGAGGTACCATGGCTGGACCTAACGTCGTCAATTGCCAGTCCATCCAACGATTGGCGTCCGCTCGCCTCTCCGGGGTTGGGGGCGTTAGCCGCCCTTCACCGTACCTCTCGATGAGGTAGCGAACGATGCTATTTGACTCCCACAAGACAAATCCCGCGTCCGCGACTGTGGGGACCAGTCCATTAGGGTTAAGACGCAGATAGGAGACCTCCTTGTTGCCGCCGAATGCTCCGCCGATATCTAGCCGATCAAAGGCGAGGTCCAGCTCGCCACAACACCAGAGAACCTTTTGGACGTTGGACGAGTCTTTTCGTCCCCAGATCTTTATGCGCTTTACATTCATCGCATGCACCTCACTCAAAATTAGCTTTCAGCGGCACATTTCTTCCGCAAAGTACCCTATCCCCCCTTGACGTTTCAAGAATCGAGTTTAAATTCTGCAGCGAATTTCACCCTAAAGTGAAAGGCTAAAATCTTGTTTTAAGGGAGGGTCCTATCCATGGCCACAAAAATTCGCCCGTTACACGACCGAGTCATCGTTAAGAGGCTCGAAGAAGAAGACAAATCTAAAGGCGGTATTATCATCCCGGACACAGCCAAAGAAAAACCTCAGGAGGGACGTGTCGTTGCCGTCGGGTCCGGCAAACATGAGGATGGAAAAGTCATTCCCTTGGACGTCAAAGTTGGCGATAAGATTCTTTTCGGGAAGTATGCAGGAACCGAGATAAAGATCGGTGGGGAGGAGCATCTTATACTCCGTGAAGATGACGTTCTCGGAGTGATTGAATAACACTTAAGGAGGTAAGCTTATGGCAGCTAAGGAAGTCCGATTTAGCGAAGACGCACGATCAAAGGTTTTGCGCGGGGTCAACATTCTGGCCGACGCCGTCACGGTAACCCTGGGGCCCAAGGGAAGAAACGTAGTTCTGGAAAAGTCGTGGGGAGCACCAACGGTTACTAAGGACGGAGTGACCGTAGCGAAAGAAATCCAACTCGAAGACAAGTTTGAGAATATGGGGGCGCAAATGGTGAAGGAGGTGGCCAGCAAGACCTCTGATGTTGCCGGCGACGGCACCACGACGGCCACAGTCTTATCCCGAGCCATCTTTGGGGAAGGCCTCAAAATGGTTGCGGCCGGACATGACCCCATGAGCATCAAACGTGGCATCGACAAAGCCGTCGAGAAAGTCATCGACGAGCTCAAGAGTCTCTCCAAACCCACCCGGGACCGTTCTGAGATTGCTCAGGTCGGAACCATATCCGCCAACAACGACAGAACGATCGGCGACATCCTTGCCGAAGCCATGGATAAAGTGGGCAAAGAAGGAGTGATTACCGTCGAAGAAGCGAAAGGTCTCGAGACGACGCTTGAGCTAGTCGAGGGCATGCGTTTTGACCGCGGCTATCTCTCCCCCTATTTTGTAACCGATCCTGAACGCATGGAAGCGATTCTTGAAGACGCCTACCTGCTTATCAACGAGAAAAAAATATCCAACATGAAGGACCTCTTGCCCGTGTTGGAGAACGTAGCCAAGAGCGGGAAGCCTCTATTAATCATCGCTGAAGATGTCGAAGGCGAGGCATTGGCAACACTCGTAGTCAACAAGATTCGCGGCACACTCAAGTGCTGTGCTGTAAAAGCTCCGGGATTCGGCGACCGGCGCAAAGCCATGCTCGAAGATCTCGCCATTCTCACCGACGGGCGCATGATTGCCGAAGAGCTTGGCATCAAGCTGGAGAACGTTACCTTGAAGGACCTTGGCCGCGCCAAGCGGATCATCATTGACAAGGACAACACCACGATTGTCGAGGGGGCCGGAAAAAAGGCCGGCATCGAAGGCAGGATCAAGCAAATCCGCGCGCAGATCGAAGAAACGACTTCGGACTACGATCGTGAGAAACTGCAGGAACGGCTGGCGAAACTCGCTGGCGGAGTCGCTGTTATCAAGGTCGGAGCTGCGACCGAGGTCGAGATGAAAGAGAAAAAAGCCCGGGTTGAGGATGCTTTGCATGCAACGCGCGCAGCCGTGGAAGAAGGCATTGTTCCTGGAGGGGGAGTGGCTTTGATTCGCGCTAGTGCAGGCCTACAAAGCCTTAAAGTTCCAGAGGATGAGCAGACTGGCGTTCGCATTATCCAAAAGGCGCTCGAGGAGCCAGCCCGATGGATTGCGCAAAATGCCGGCGCGGAGGGTTCCGTGGTCCTGGACAAAATCAAGAACAGCAAAGGATCTCAAGGCTTTAACGCGGCCACGGAGGAGTTCGAAGATCTGTTCAAGGCCGGGATTGTGGATCCCACCAAGGTCGTCCGCACTGCCTTGCAAAACGCAGCTTCCATTGCGGGATTAATGATCACCACAGAGGCCATGATTGCCGATAAACCTGAAAAGAAGAAGGAAGCTCCGCAGATGCCACACGGCGACGACTATTAAGCCGCTCTGTTCGTAAGAAAGGGGACACCGTCGTAGGAGGGTGCCCCCTTTTCATTTTGACCCATTGACAGATGGATCACCTGCCTTGCCCAGTACTCGGATTGCATCGACAGAGACAACTGAGGTCAGCGAATCAGATGGCTGGCCATCTGCAAAAAAGCTACGAGTTGCGCTGGCTGTCTGACTGAGAAGCCAACTCACGATGTTTGGTTTTTCTTATTTTTCGGGGTGGGAAAAAACTCCGGGAAGGGAGAAGGTTGAAAACCCTTCCCCCCTTTCCGAAAGATGACCGGATTGGTTAGTTTAGACTTACAGCGATCTGCCGCGGTTTCGCCTCGTCCGCCTTCGGAACATGGACTTCAAGAATCCCATCCCTATAGGTAGCTTTGACGGCGTCCTGATTTACCGTCTGGGGCAAATAGAAAGAACGGAAGAACTTCCCTGTGGGTCGCTCGATCCGATGATATTCAACCCCGTTTGCGGGATCTTTAATTTTCCTTTCCCCACTCACAGCAAGGACTCCATCCTTAAGCTCTAGATTGAAGTCCTCTTTTTTCATGCCCGGAAGCTCAGCACGGATGATGTAAGCGTCCTTGCTCTCCAGAACGTCCACGGCAGGATACCAATTTGTACTCGGAGCAGCCTGTGGCTGACCTGAGCGACCAAAAGCCTCTTCAAGCAGATCGTTGATGCCTGACTGAACTCGCGTTAAACCTTCAAACGGTTCCCATCTTACAAGTTCCATAGGCCTTTTCTCCTTTCTTCGTGTTTTCCTCTTTCTGATTAGCTAATCACTGTTTTCCCAGAGTCAAATAGCACACTTCCTTGACAAGGGGCTACTTAGAACCTAGCTTAAAGCAAGTAGAAGGGTCGGTTTTTTTATGCTCCCACAGGACGATTGGATATGGCAACATGCAAGCGAGTTGATGGAACATGCTGAGCGTATTCATAGATGCTTTTTTCAGGCGGCGCTTTCTAGCGTCCACTCCTTGGTCGCCGAGGCTTCTTGGGCGCCTCCGGTCACCATTGCGGAGACCCAAGATGCTATCTGGGTCATCTACGCTTTGCCCGGAGTTAGCGCTAATCGAATGCAATTGCAGTTAGAGCAAGACGAATTAGTCATTACCGGCTACCGGCCTCTTCCAGACTGCTGCACCGAAGGCGAACTCAAGTCCATGGAGATTCCATTTGGGCGCTTCCATCGCAGACTACGATTACCTCAAGGTACACCGTTTACTTTGGGGGAAACCCGGCATGAGGAAGGTTTAATCCTAATCCAATTAAGGAAGACTTAATGGTACCTAACGAAACCACGCAACAAACACCCAAGGAGAGCCAATCGGGTCGGGAAGAAGCGAGAAGGTCGAAGAGCCGTTTACCCGAAGATGCGCTGATTCTGGTACCGCTACGCAATACCGTACTGTTCCCGTCGACACTCGCCCCCTTCAGCCTGGGAAGACCCGCCAGTATTCAAGCCGTTCAGGAAGCCGTCCGCCAAGAAATGGCCATCGGCCTGGTCACGCAAAAAGATGCGAAAGTCGATAACCCCCAACCATCCGATTTGTATGAAATAGGCACGTCGGCTGATATCTTGCGGCTCGGGACATTGCCCGATGGACAAAGGCAAATCCTGGTGCAAGGTCGGCGCCGCTTTAAAATTCTCGACTTCATCCAAACCGAACCTTTCGCCGTTGCGCGTGTTCTTTACCCGGCGGAGCGTGTCCCACAAACCAAAGATTTTGAAGCCAGAATCCTGCACCTGCGTCAGCAAGCCCAGCGCGCCCTTTCTCTGTTACCAGAAGCGCTCGCGGACCTCGCGTCCAGTTTGCAGAACCTGGAAAATCCTTCCGCTTTGATTGACTTCATTGCGTCTTGGCTGGATCTTTCACTGGCCGAAAAACAAGATGTGTTGGAGACTCTTGACCTGGAGGAGCGCGCGAAAAAAGTCTCCGAGAAGCTAGCCCGCCACATCGAAGTGTTGGAGATCACGAGAAAGATCGGCACGGAAGCCAAAGGCGCCATGGATAAAGCCCAACGCGAGTATATCTTGCGTGAGCAACTCAAGGCGATTCAGAAAGAGTTGGGTGAAGCCGACGCCAAAAGCGGCGAGATCGAAGATCTCCGAAAAAAAATCTTGGACGCGAAGATGCCACCCGAGGTGGAAAAGGAGGTGTTGCGCGAACTGGCGCGGCTCGAACGCATGCCTGAAATGGCCGCCGAATATTCCATGGTGCGGACCTATCTGGACTGGTTGATCGACCTTCCGTGGAGCGTCAAGAGTGAAGAGTCGATCAATTTACCCAAGGCTCGCGACGTGCTGGACCAAGATCATCATGATCTGGAAAAAGTCAAAAAGCGCGTCCTTGAGTTTCTGGCGGTGCGTAAACTCAACCCCACGGGAAAGAGTCCTATCTTGTGTTTTGTCGGACCTCCCGGTGTAGGCAAGACATCGCTCGGCCAAAGTATCGCTCACGCTATGAACCGCAAGTTCGTGCGTCAAAGTTTGGGCGGGGTACATGACGAAGCCGAGATTCGGGGCCACAGGCGCACTTACATTGGAGCTTTGCCCGGAAGAATTATCCAAGGCATCAAAAAGGCGGGAAGTAGTAATCCCGTTTTCATGCTCGATGAGATCGATAAATTGAGCGCCAGTTTTCAGGGAGATCCTAGCGCCGCCTTGCTCGAGGTATTGGACCCCGAACAAAATTCCAGTTTCCAGGATCACTACCTTGACGTTCCCTTCGATTTGAGTCAAGTGCTTTTCGTCACAACGGCCAATGTTCTGGATGCAATCCCCGGACCGTTGCGTGACCGGATGGAGGTTATCGAGCTGCCGGGTTACACCGAGGAGGACAAAGTTACTATCGGTCAACGTTATCTCGTGCGGCGCCAACATCAGGCTTCCGGTTTGAACGCCGAGCAACTGGTTTTCACCGATGACGCGCTGCGCGAAGTCATTCGCGGTTATACGCGGGAGGCGGGTGTACGCCAACTCGAGCGCGAGATCGGCAACATCTGTCGTGGCGCCGCCATTCGCTTCGCCGAAGGTGCCGAAGACAAAATCACGATAACGCCCGCAGACGTGGCGAGTTTTCTCGGTCCCAAGAAGTTTTTCAACGAAGTGGCGCTACGCACGAGTTTGCCCGGTGTTTCCACCGGACTGGCCTGGACTCCAGTGGGAGGAGACATCCTCTTTGTGGAAGCCACCAAAATGCCGGGCCAAGGGACATTGCTTTTGACCGGCCATCTCGGTGATGTGATGAAAGAAAGCGCCCAGGCCGCGCTCAGTTTAGTGAAATCGCGCGCCGGGAAACTCGACATCGAC
>JBOHVR010000024.1:0-1910 GCA_050735755.1 Binatia bacterium | reverse complement strand
GCTATACCCGAGACCATGATCCCAGTAGACGTACATGTCTTTCACCCAGAGTTTTAGCTGTTCCGGATTGAGTTTTCCGTCGTAAAGCATCTGATAGAAAGCCGGAGGCGTCGGACACTTTTGCTGTCTTTCGCCTTGCAGGAACTTGAGAAAGTCCCCGCCGCTGAGCGGTGGATCTTTGAGATCGTCGGGTCCAAAGGGTGGTTCGCTCATAAGTGCTCTCCGGAGTCGTGATCGTCAACGTCTCTGACAACAGTGTCGAAAATTCCGGCGATGCTTTATCTTGCTCAAAAATCCCCCTCTTTGAAAAAGCATGCCCTGAGCGCGGTCGAAGGGAGGGCCAGGGGAGATTTTGGAAACGCGTGATCAGAAGCCCTGGTTTTGCAGCCGCAGAATAAACGCTTTACGCATTTCTTCGCGCAGCTCGGGAGTGTCGACGTATTGCTTCACGACCGTCTCATTGAAATCTGCATGGTCCATATCCACTCCGGCATGCTCGGCGCGAAACCAAACCGCGTTACCGATATTTTTGACTCCCATCGCGGAATAGTCTTTTTTCATCTCCTCGATCTCTTTGGCTTCATTTTCCGGGTTGACCTTCTTTTCCCCCTCAACGACCATACCGCTGCCGATCGCAACCGCCCAGTGTTTCGTCCGATTGAGATCCATCCACCACCCCCTCACGATGAGCTTCTCCGGGATAGGGTCTTGCTTTTCCAGGCGGAGAATCTCCGCATCGTCGAGTCCGAACTCCCGAGATCCCAATCGGTCCAATGCGGGATGGCTCGGCACCTTGCCGCCGAACGTCGTTAGGCCGCCTTCATCAACGAGCTTACGCAACTGCTTGCGCCTGACTGACTTCGCCGTGCAGTTGAGATATCTTTCGCCTTCAAACTTGTGATTGTCCGGACCTCCTAAATGATTTCTGCGCTTGGCCTCACCCACCTGTTCCTTGGTTTTGCCAAACTCTCGGGCGCGAAACGGAAACTCCTTGCGATGCTCTCTTCTGAGCTTCTCTAATTCTTCTATGAAGTCATCAGGCGGGATCATCTCTTCTGCTCTCATAGGTTCCTCCTGCCGGTGTGATACCCGGCGCGATTGTCACAGCGAGGCAGCCCAGATATATGGCAAGCAAATATATGTGTCAACACGATCTTCCTTGCGGTGGCGCGGACAACGAGCACTGTAGGATGGGTGGAGGCGCCTCGCGCCGCTACCCATCCTCTGTCAGGGCGGTGGAGCGACGAGCATGAAGAAAAGGGTCCAACGATTTGAGAGCCTGCGATGATCTTGACAAAAACCGCCTTTTTGATACGACTTGCGGCGCGATTGCGCAGCGCAGTGACACGATCGCACCTACAATCGATCTGTAGTGGCGCAAGGCAAAGGACGTGGAACAATGAAGGTCTCTATTCCGTCTTTCTCTGTCAATGAGCGCGACCGCAGATGGGCGGCCGTGCGCGTGGTCATGGCGAAACCGCAGTGGAATCTCGATGCCATTACCAATGCGGGCAGCAGCGACAAGGATTACTGCCGCTATCTGACACAAATCGGCGGCCGCGGCGGGACCGCGGAGTTTATCTTTCCGCGCGACGCGGCGCGGCCTGTGCACGCGTTTCCCGGCGCTGGACGCAACAAAGCGTTCTGGAAAGAAAGACTTGCTTCCTGGACTGGCGACGGGAAATTCGTTCTCAACGACGGCGCAGGCTCGGAAACGGTCTTAAAGATCCTCAGGAGTTTAGACCTGGACAAGCCCGGCAGGCGGATAGGTGTCGTGAAGCTCAGTGCCAGCCGATTCGAGCCAGAGGGATTGGTTTCGGCAACGTATCTCGAAAAGCTCAAGAGCGCGCTTCCGGGAGTCGCTTTTCTTCCGATCGAAAAATGGGGTCCGGACTCGGGGCCCATTGATG
>JBOHVR010000023.1:0-4687 GCA_050735755.1 Binatia bacterium | reverse complement strand
CCCCCGGCCTGCCGCGTTCGCGGCCCGGCGCGTTCGGCCCAAACCACGCGCTGAGGCGCAGAGGTTCTTTGCTCGTCCCAAAGTGGGCATGAAACCAGTTGCCTCCCATGGGAGCCGCGCTCACCATGCCAACGGGCTCGTAATCCTGGCGTTTGACGAGCTCGCCCTTGCCATCTTTCCACGGAGTCTGGCCCAGGGTGGACGGCCAGGTGTAGGTATAGCCCTTTCCGGTCAGGCAGATTAAAACCGCAGCGGAGCCATGCGCATGCGCCTTAGAGTAGCGGCCGTTTTGGTGCTGGCCGATCCAGAGATAAAAATTGTTTCCCGTCATATGCGGCTCGATGCGCCGGTATCCGGGCGAGCGCCGGTTATCCAGCGGCAGCTCGCAGTTGATGATGTCGGGGATGATGTTCGTCTGCCGCATCGCGAGCCCGCGCACCGGATCTGGCTCGATCTCTTCCTTCGGCTTGTAATAGTCGTCGCGCAGCTCAAAACGATCCTTAAAGGTATAGGGGCAATTAAAAACAAAATCGGTGTTATTGTATAAATTCATCGCATTGGGCGCCGTCGTTCCAGCGAGCAGAAGAGCCGGACTGGATGTAGCATTGACAATCCGATGCCACGCATTCAGCGGGACGGAGAAAAGCGAGCCCCTTTGCCACTCAAAGGTGAGTTTTTTCCCATTGCCATCAGCCCACACTTCGGTTGTCCCGCGCCCCTCAACAACGAGATACGTCTCTTCATACAGATGGCGTTCGGCATTGAGCGCGCCCGCGCCCGGTACTTCGACAACGTAAGAGCCCCAGAGACCCTCAGTGCCCAGAAGCTGAATAAACGTTCCGCTTCCCCCCATGCGTTTCCACGGCTTGCGCGGCAGGTCCTGCACCCTTCTGACGCCGATCTCGCGATAGATGGGAATTCCCTGCTCTTCCATAAAAGTGTCGTAGGGTGTATTCGGCCGCAGGAACTTGCCATAGCCTGCCTTGGTCTTTTCATCGTCCGGCGCGGTCCATTTTTGCTTGGCTTGCTCGCTCATTGACTCCTCCCAATTTGAAGTAAGGTCAAACTAGCCAATTACGTGCTCTTATGTCAACGCTGGTCAGACGCTGGCGAGAGAAGCAGCAGAATGATTAGGCGGTCTTCAACTCCGCCGCTTGCAATTTCCTATCCCGGTGCTTGACGCCCCACTCGCACATCGCGTTGAGAACCGCTTTCAAACTCTGCCCCAAGGGCGTCAGGGAATACTCCACTTTCGGGGGCACCTGAGGATAAACCTTGCGATAGATGATTTCGTCCTTCTCCATCTCGCGGAGCTGCTGCGTCAGCATTTTCTGCGTGATACCGTCGATGTTGCGCAGCAGTTCGGAGAAGCGCTTGGTTCCCTGAAACAGATGCCAAAGAATGAGAAACTTCCAGCGGCCGCTGATGACGTTGAGCGTGATTTCCGCGGGGCATTTCGGGTGTCTTTGCTTCATTCTATGCTAACCTCCCGGTAACCAATTCGTCACTATAGCACCTTAATGTGCGTACTTCACATTGCCTCACCGCAGATTATATTGGAAGCAGCAAAGACTAACGACAACCCCCTGAGGCAAAATCATGACAGCTAAGCAGACACTTCGGCTGATTTCCCAAAACGGTAACGTGGCGCGAGACGCGTCTCTGAGTGAAGGCCCTACCCCATCCGATCTCGGTTTGCTCGACGCATACTCGCGGGCCGTGGTTGGCGCCGCCGACAGGGTCAGTCCCGCAGTCGTCAACGTCGATGTTCAACATCGGGTGCGCAGCGCTGACTCCCGAACGCCGCAAGAGGCGGGCGGCGCCGGCTCCGGATTCATTTTTACGCCGGACGGTTTCATTCTTACCAACAGCCACGTGATTCACGGCGCTACACAGATCACGGCCACGCTGTTGGACGGGCGTACTTTCGCGGCCGAGTTGGTCGGGGACGACCCGGAGACGGATCTGGCGGTCATCCGCATCCATGCGCCTGGGCTTGTCCATGCCGGTCTCGGCGATTCCGAAGCCATCCGGGTTGGACAGCTCGTGATCGCCATCGGCAACCCCTATGGATTTCAGTGCACCGTAACCGCGGGTGTGATCAGCGCTCTCGGGCGTTCGTTGCGTTCACGCTCGGGCCGGCTAATTGACAATGTAATTCAGACGGACGCCGCGCTCAATCCGGGTAATTCCGGCGGCCCCCTGGTCAATTCGCAGGGGCAAGTAATTGGCGTCAACACGGCGGTCATCTTGCCGGCACAGGGAATCTGTTTCGCGGTCGCGATCAATACCGGAAAATTCGTTGCCGCGCGCCTTATCAGAGATGGCAGAATTCGCCGCAGCTACATCGGAGTAGCCGGTCAAAACGTTCCTCTGCACCGCCGGCTGGTGCGCCTGCACAATTTAACGACGGCAAGCGGGGTGTTGGTACTTTCGGTCGAAAGTCATAGTCCCGCCGAACGCTCCGGATTGCGCGCCGGCGACATCCTTATTGGCTATGGCAATTTGCCCGTCGCCGGCATCGATGACCTTCACCGGTTGCTCACCGACGAACAAGTGGGCAAGCGGGTTCCCCTCACCTTCTTGCGTGCCGGTGACAAAGGGGCGTTGGAAGTCACCCCTGAAGAAAAGTGAAGCATTAGGGGAAGCGCCCGTGACGTTTCCCCTACACCGGTCGTATGAAAAGCAGCTGACTAACTTTTAGGCAGTCATTGTCTTTTTTCGTGGAACTTTTTCCCCGCCCGGAGCGTCTTTTGTTTTGTGGAAGTTAATTTGTGGATAGATCCCCGCGCTTCTTCCAGGAGATCGATCCATCGATCGTCCGCCGCTGCCAACGAGGCGAAATTGAAGGCTTTAAAGAACTATACCTTTTCTACGGTAAACCGGTGCGCCACCTCGGCCTCTACCTGCTTGGCGATATGGAGGAGGCCAATGACCTGCTCCACGATCTCTTTCTCAAAGCCTATGAAAAAATTAAGGATTATCGGTTTGAGGCGCCTTTTGCAGCATGGTTTTACCGGATCGCGGTCAACTTGTGCCGGGATCGCCTGCGGGCGCGCAAGCGCAGAAATAAGCATTTCTCTATCTGGCCTGACAGGGATCTTGCGCTTTCTGCCTCAGATGCGGACCCGTCCAATGATCCTTCCGCAAACGAGCAGGAGAAGGCTGTGCGCGCAGCGTTGATGCAGGTCCCTGATCGCTACCGAGTCTGTCTGATTCTGCGGGAAATAGAGGACTGCTCGTATGAAGAGATAGCGGCGATTCTGAAGGTTTCGTTAGGGACAGTAAGGTCAAGGTTGAGCCGCGGCCGGGATTATTTAAGAAAACTGCTTCTGGAACACCGTGAATGAAACTTAGTAGATCTCTTCATACTTGGCCTGCTCACCTGTCAGGCTACCTGGACGGGGAGATTTCCCCTGCCAAAATCCGGAGGGTCGAGAGGCACTTGGCAAAATGCCAAGCCTGCGCAGGGAGACTGGAGGGTCTCCGCGCAATGCAGGTCGCTCTTTGCGCCATGAAGGCGTCACGCGTGTCTTGGAATGCGCCCCTTCCCTCTTGGGCCGCCCTTGAGGTTGAGCTTGGCTCTCGACCAGCGCCGGCGCCGCTTTTCGTCCGTTACGGGTTGCAGATGGCAGGTGCGGCAGGCTCCGCCCTGCTCTTGGCTTTTGTGCTTTATTACTACCTTCCAAGGTCCGCGCCTCCTGCTGAGATGGCTGCGGCAAGATTTGAGTCGTCTGACCTTTACCAGTATGTGGGCGATCGCCTCTTTGCTCCGGAGAGAGTTCTGCTCGGGGACACCGTGGCGATTAGGCCCGAGCTCGAAGAGGCGGTCTTTCCCGAGAAGGTTTATTTCCACCACCGGAATCTCTCATGAATGTGTTTTCGGTACTGCTCTTGCTCGTGGGCGCGCTCTTGCTCAACCGCCCTCTGTACGGTGAGGAAGGCAACCCGAACCCGGAACGTTGGGAACACATCAAAGACAGGCTGCACCTTTCCCCAGAACAACTCCAGCGCGTGCGGGAAATCAAACAGCGGAATGCGGCCGAGATCATAAAGCTAAAGGGGAAGCTCGATCAACACGTTGCCGAGCTGAAAAACATACTCGATCAAGAGCCGATTGACCAACAAAAAATCGAGACGATCGTGCAAGAGATCGGCAAGATTCAAACCGATAAAGTCCGGTTGCAGACCCAATCCATATTTGAGATCCGCTCCCTTCTCAACCCCGAGCAGAAAAGGCTGCTCAAATCCTACCGGCGCGGGAGAAAAGAGGGGAGTTTTCTATGGCCCGCCTTCACACTCGAACAATCATGCTAGCGGTGTCGCACGGGATTGGATTCCGCCCGGGCGACAGGGATCTCGTTGAGAAAGGAGTGTTGCTCTTTTATGGAATACGAAACGTCCGCCAGTACGGAAGAAAAAGTGGGCTCTATGTTTCAGTCTGATACCCTGCTTTCAGATCAATACTTTTCCGGCCACAAAAGCAAGCAATTGGATCCGGGCAAGCGGCTCATGCTGGCCGTTCTGCAGGACGCCGTGCTTTGCTATCAAGACAACGTCCTCGCCCAAGAAACGAAGAAAAAGAACTTGTTTCGCGAGGCTGAAATATGGATTATGGAAGAGTCCAGAGACTGGATCTTTTCTTTCGAGAACGTCTGCGAGGCGTTGGGCTTGAACCCCCGATACG
>JBOHVR010000022.1:0-9502 GCA_050735755.1 Binatia bacterium | reverse complement strand
GCCAAGGCACTTGAGGCAGGACAAATTGATGCCTTCTGGGCCAATGGCATGGCAACTGAGATCGCAATACAGCGTGGCGTAGGAAAAGTTTTGCTGGACGTGCGACGCGGTGATGGCCCGTCTGCCGCTCGGAATTTCACCTTCGCTGGCCTTGTTACCACCGATGCATTAATCGATCGAGACCCGGAACGAATCGCGGCCACTGTGCGGGCTATTGTCAAAGCCCACAAAGCACTTCGGGCGGATCCAACACGAGCCGCTGAAGTGGGAAAGCGGCGTTTTCCCCCGGATGCTGCAGAACTGATTGCCGCTATCATTGAACGAGACTTGGCGTTCTACGATGCTGCCATATCTGAAGAGGCCGTAAATGGGCTAAACCGTTTCGCTCAATCGGTCGGCTTACTCGCTGAACCGGTACCTTACGAGCAGGTGGTGGCTGTCCAGTTCCGCGACCTTTGGCGGCTGTGAGATCGCGCGAGAGGTTGGAGAGACCTCAGAGTCAGGAGAGGCCTCGAACGCGACGAAGTCGTCTGGTACTGGATTCGGTTCGCATGGGGATTATGGTGTGCTTCTTTCATAATCGCGGCGTAGACCCCTAACCCTTGGGTTGAGAAGGACGCCGAAAGATGCGCCTCTCACCCAAAACGTTAGGCCGCATAGGAAATCTGACGGGAAAGGAGGAAACCATGGTGCGTCGACATCTTGCCGTTTTGTTTCTCCTCGGAATCATCTCTGTTGGCAGTCTGTCTTCGAGCTGGGCGGAGACCCTGGTTCAGCAGAACGTCGATACCCGGGTCGTCGTGGCACTGCGTGTTTCGCAAGCCGAAGCGCAGAACTGGCTACCCGCCCCCTGGCAGGTCGACCCTGTTGCCTCTGGACCTTCCAAAGACGCCAACCTCCTGCTCGTCTTCCTTGATCGGGCACTCAATTTGGATGCCGAGGGCAAGCCGGTGGCCGGGGGGACCGACCGTGGCCTAGCCCTTGTGATCCCGGCCAAGCATGCGCAGACGGGCGAGGCAGCTCCGTATGTCATCCGTGTGTTCACCGTCAATCCGCAATTGCTCCCTGGTCCCTACAAGAACTCAGCCCTGGTGGCCACGGTCCGGCGGGAACAGACTCTCAAAGGCACGGACCTTGATGCCGGGGTGGGGACCGAGGCGTGGGAGATCCGGGATACGGCGGGGGGGATGATCGACTTGCGTTTACAGTACCAGAGGGCAGTTCCCGCACGGTCCAAGCCAGAAGCCAAAGTCCGCGGCGGTCCCGACCCAAACTTTTTCCGCCTCTACCGGGTCGATCAGGGTACAGACGTGGTCAAGAGCATCCCAGTGGGTGTCGACCGCGTCCAGAGCTATCAGCTCCAGGTGACAATGGCGGAGCTCCGGAAGCTGTTCGACGGAAGCGAGCAACTCGTCAGCATTGCTATCCTGCCGTGGTATGTACGGCAAGTGTTTCTTCCGTAGCGGGGCAGACCGATTGAGCCACAACGGATGAAGGACAGAGCCGCCAATATTCCAGGCATGATGAGGTGGGTAGAAGGGCGGGTAGTGCCCAGCGCCTATGCGCGGAATCCTGCACACCTCCCAGGCCTAACCACGGCGTGCAGGCGACGGCTTACAGCGTCCGCTCCGCTCCCGCTTCCAGCCGCGCCTGACGCCCGGCGTTAGCCACAAAAGAAGGAGACTTGCGGGATAGGAGGGAGTTATGATTCGAATCCTAATAGTGATGCTGGGGCTTCTTTCAGCATGGGATAGGGTCGGGGCTGCTCCGTGGGCTTTACCACCGGGTGTCAAAACACTTGAAGTCAATGGATATCCCATGGCTTTTCTCGAGAGTGGGACGGGTGAGCCGGTTGTACTCGTGCATGGTACGGGAATCGACTATAGGCAGTGGCGACGACAGGTGGCATCACCGCCGCGCGGCTTTCGGCTCATTGCAGTAAGTCTCCGCCATTACTATCCGGAACGCTGGGATGGCAAAGGCGACACGTTTTCCATAAGACAGCACGCTGAAGATCTGGCTGCCTTCATAGAAGCATTAGGGGTTGGCCCGGTCTATCTGGTTGGTCATTCGCGCGGCGGGTCTGTGGTTGCAAGGACAGCTCACGCACGTCCTGCACTCATCAAGAAGTTGGTATTGATGGAAGGTGCGTTCGGTGCGTTGCTGCCGGAGTCAGCGTCCGAAGATGGAGAACCGCAGATCGGGGCAGTTCGAAAAGCCGTCAAGGCGCGGTTTGAGCAAGGAGACATCGATGGCGCCTTGGAAGTTTGGATCGATCGAACAACACCTGGAGCCTGGGCGCGTCGGAGCGAAGAGGATCGGCAAAGATCACGTGACAACGCCTGGACACTGATTGCCGGTGAATCCGGCAAGCCAGTTACCTGCGCTGACCTAGGTGAACTCAAAATGCCGGTGTTGTTGCTGCAGGGAGAGAAGACCACACGCCGATTTGCGAGCATCGTCGATGCCACGCATCAGTGCTTGCCGTCGGCTGAGCGTGCGACCATTCCAGACGCTGGCCATCAGATGCACGCCATGAATCCTGCAGGCTTTGAAAAGGTGCTCGTTGAGTTTCTATCGAAGTGATTTGGTCTGATCCAACAGCGGCTAACCTTCGGCTCGACCCGACGGGCGGGTCAGCCGTGCGTTAGACGCACAGCGTGGATTCCTACAATTGCTGAGACTTCTTGCTCAGGTATACAGAGGTGCACTCATGATTCGATCCGTGACAGTGTGCTTGCTCGCCCTTCTCTCAATTCCAACCAATGCATCGGCTCAAAACTGTGTGGCAAATCCGGTAGCCGTGCAAATCCTGGGTTCTGGGGGACCCAGGGTCAATCGCGATCGCGCGTCGTCCAGTTACCTCCTCTGGATCGGCGCTCAGGCAAGGATTCTTGTCGACATGGGTGGCGGCGCCTTCCTTCGCTTTGGTCAGGCCCAAGCAAAGCTTAGCGACCTATCGTTGGTCGCCATAAGCCATCTTCATCCTGATCATGTCTCTGACCTGCCTGCGCTCCTGTGGTTGAGCCATGAGGCTCGCAAAGACCCGTTGCCCATAGTCGGGCCTTCCGGTAATGACGCCTCGCCAAGCTTTCCTACGTTCCTCAATCGCCTTTTCGATGAGAAAAATGGTGCGTTCCAAGTGCTCGGTTCCACATTGGGTGCCAACACGCCGGGCGGTGTTCGTCTCGATGTCCGCGTAGCCGATGCGGCGAAAGCAGAACCGTCAACTGTGTACGACCAGCCGGGGATGATGGTGACGGCGTTGGGAATACCCCACGGTAACCTCCCGACTCTGGCCTATCGCGTGCAAACGAGGGATGTGTCGATCGTATTTAGCTCCGATCAGACCGGCAACGATCCGAAATTCGTCGAGTTCGCGAAGGGAGCAAACGTCCTAGTCATGCATCTCGCGATTGCCGCAGGTGAAAGTAGTCCTCGTCATGCTTCACCTGCGGTCGTCGGTCGCGTCGCTCGAGACGCGGGCGTCGGGCGACTGATTGTCAGTCACGTCGGTCAGTTCGATCTTGATGCCGCCATCGCTGAACTGAAAAAATTCTACACGGGTCCCCTGACCATTGGCGCCGATCTGCAGTGCACGCAAGTACAGTGAATGCGCTCTCCGTCAGGCCGAGCGGCTGGAGTCTAACAAACGGCTGGAGAAGGACGTCGCGACAAATCGCGGCGCCTCTCAGCCAAACGTTGAACTAAACCGCTGCGCGGTGGCGGTTGCCGTGTGGTATTTTCTGCTTTTCTTTAGCTTTTCTTCCGGCATTACTTTTCAGAACTCGAACCATCACCCGTTTTAGCTATGGCGTGATAGCGTCGCTTCCAAATTTGAATCCAAGGAGGATTTTGTATGGGAGCATTACGCACGAGGATGGTCGAGGAGATGAAGTTGAGAAACTTCTCGCCGCGCACGCAGCAGTCGTATTTGGCGGCGATGATAGGATTGGTCAAGCATTATCGCCGGTCGCCGGACCAACTGACGCAAGACGATATTCGCGCATATCTACTGCATCTGGAAAAGCGCGGCTTATCACCGAGTTCACGCAACGTGGCAATCTCGGGGATGAAGTTCTTTTACCACCAGATGTTGGGCTGGAACGACAAGCAATTGTTTATTCCACCGAGAAAGCGAAGTTGGCAACTGCCCGAAGTGTTAGGCCAGAAGGAAGTCGAACGGTTGCTGTTGGCCGCCGCGAAACAGCGCGACCGATGTCTGTTAATGACGGCTTACGCCACGGGGTTGCGGGTCAGTGAATTGGTCCGGCTCAAAGTCAGCGCCATTGACAGCGAACGGATGATGGTGCGGGTGGAGCAAGGCAAGGGTAGAAAAGACCGCTACACGATCCTTGTCCCAGCGGCTGCTCTCGGAGCTGCGCTCCTATTGGAAAGAGCATCGCTCACCCATTTACGTCTTCCCCAACCGAAAGGGCGGCCCGATATCGATCGACTACGCCCAGAGGATTTACAATCTCGCCAAACAGAAAGCCCAAATCCACAAGGGCAAAGGGATTCACACGCTCAGGCACTGTTTTGCCACCCACCTGTTGGAAGCCGGGGTGGATCTGAGGACCATTCAGACGCTGTTGGGTCATAACTCGATGGCCAGCACCGAACGCTACTTGCAGATCCGCCAGCACAGGATCACCACCACGGCGAATCCCTTAGATCTGCTGAGACTGCCAAACTAAGAAGGCAGATTCTCGGTGCTGTCGCGCGCTGACGGGCGGGCAGCAGGAGAGAAAAGCGGGCGCCCCGAGCTGGCCGATGTTTTTCGCCAGTACGGGGAGAACTACCAACGAACGCATCGCCTGTCGGCCTCTCAGCAAAAAGTGATGCAGGCCGTCTCGGTCTGCCGGACTCTAGAGTTGGGAGGGCATCTGGATCGATGCAACGCTTGTGGCTTTGAGCGCCCGGCTTACAACTCCTGCCATAACCGCCACTGTCCTAAATGCCAGTCCTTGGCCAAAGCCCAGTGGTTGGAGAAACAGACCTCTGAGCTTTTGCCGGTGGGATACTTCCATCTGGTCTTCACGTTACCGCACGATCTCAATGGTCTGATCCTCGCCCACAAAAAGATTCTGTTAGCTCTGCTCTTTAAAGCCGTCAGTGAAACGCTCCTTGAGTTTGGCCGCTCGCGTCTTAAGGGAATGGTGGGGGTCATCGCCGTCCTGCATACCTGGGATCAAACGCTCAAAGACCACTTCCACCTCCACTGTCTCATCCCCGCTGGTGCTCTGTCTGTCGATCACAGCCGCTGGATGGCGTGCCGTAAAAACTTTCTGTTTCCCGTCACAGCTCTGAGCCAGGTGTTTCGTGGAAAGTTTCTGGGTCAGTTACAACAGGCCTGTGAAAAAGGAAAAATTCCGCCGGCCAACAATGAGATCAGCGCATCACGCCGAAAGAGCTGGGTGGTCTACGCCAAAAAGCCGTTCGGCTCTCCCCGCACCGTCCTCGATTACCTTGGCCGCTACACCCACCGCGTCGCCCTCTCCAATGACCGCATCGCTAAAGTCGAGAACGGAGAAGTCACCTTAAGCTATCGAGATCGAAAAGACGGGGATCGCAAAAAAACAATGATTCTGGAGGCCCACGAATTTATCCGCCGCTTCTTGCTCCATGTTCTTCCCGATGGCTTCATGCGTATCCGTCACTTCGGCTTTCTGGCCAACCGATCTAAGAAACAAGCGTTGGCTCGATGTCGCAAACTCTTCGATCTCGATCCAGCGTTGCCGCAATCTCCCATTCTTTCAGCCAAAGACCTGCTGCTTAAGATCACCGGCGTCGATCTTTCTCGCTGCCCGTGCTGCCATCAGGGAACGATGATTGTGGTCGTCGACCTACCGGCTTCGTCGAGCTTACCTCGTTGGGATTCTTCATGAACAAGGCTCCATCGCATCTCAGCTGGTGTGACTCTCGATCTGCCGACTTGGCGCGGGTGTGTTTGGCTCTGCCCAAAATCGGCTCTGAAGCCGCATGGCAGTGTCGCAATCGGCGAAAAGCCATCGGCGCTGATCTCAACCACCATCCGCTGGCCGTACTATCGCTACCGCGGCGCCATGCTCGGCCGGACTGCGCCAGGTTACAATCCCCATAGCCGAAGCAGCACAGCGGCTCCGCGGTTTAGTCCAACACGTTTTATTCCCTTAGCGATACTCCGGCGCTATCAAGCAACTTGATTGCCGCCAACCTTTAGGGATAAAACGCTATACGTTGAACGCCGAGCGCCGTCGCTGCACCGGGATCATGTGAAGCCGTAGGTCGTGCATATGCATATAGAAACCGAACGATTGCGCCTGCGCGTCTGGGAGGAGGCCGACCGGGATCACTTTGCCACACTCAACGCTGATCCTATCGTCATGAAGGATCTCGGCGGGCCGCTGAGTCGTGACGACAGCGACGCGAAGCTTGACCGCTACCTAAAGGCATGGGGAAACAATGGCTACGGCCGCTGGCTGGTCGAGACCATCAGCGGCAAGTTCCTGGGATACTGCGGCGTTATGCTCGTCCGAGCGGACCATCCGATCGGTATCCATGACGAGATCGGATGGCGGCTCATTCGGGAAGCGTGGGGCCACGGGTATGCGACCGAGGCCGCACGAGCTGCGCTCATCGACGTCTTCCGGCGGGTAAAACTGATAGAGGTATTGGCTTACACTGACGCTCAGAACATACGTTCGCAAGCGGTAATGAGGCGGCTGGGGCTAAGCCGCGATGCTTCACGCGACTTCGCCGTCTACAGTGATCGCTTGGGCACCTGGCGAGGATTGGTGTGGACGGCTCACGAGAATCTTATCGCCTCGGCCGGAGCCCTTCCGGGGCCGATCAATGACTCTACAAACGAAGGTGCCGCCTAACAATGGCGATGCAGCGGACCGGGCAAATCACTTGGTGTGTTTCCGCGAACGACGTCGACCCGGCCGCTGATCGCCGACGTTAGGCGGAGATGCGCACACTCAAGACGATCAGATCAGTCACGAGAGGTGGATGCTTGATGGCGCCTTGGCTTACAGGAGTGGTTGTGATCGGCTGCGTTCTTGTCGGAGCACCCTTCTCTGGCGCGAGACTGGTCTGGGCGCAAGGAACGCCCTACGAGGCACCGTTTTCTGGGCAACCCTTGCGGCAACTGCTCCAACCTTCCGCGACGCTGTCCTGTCGAAGCGAGCTCGCGGATTCGACTGGCTACTACCCGAAGGGCGGTGGGCATTCCTTGCAATCTGGCTTGGCAAGACAGTCGAAGCCGGCCACTTGGAGGATTCTTCTGACGGGCGAGGAAGATGCGCGAGTCCTTGCCGGTCAGGAGACTACCCCGGAGAAGTTTCAGGTCATTCGTCGCGATGCGACCAGCGTCATCCTCGTCCGGGTCGGCCAGGGCCTTGCCGGCGGGACGATCGAAGTGCTCATGGTCGATCCCCAGAACGGCTCCTTCGTCGCTTCAGATTCAAGCGTCGGACCGCTCTGGAATCGCACGACGGTCTGGGTAGGACGATGCCAGTAGGACCCAGCCCTGAGCTGCGGGCCCTCTGACGTATGGCCTCTACCGCGTGGGAGGATCTCCTCGACCGTATCCGCCAGTGGATGATCGTTCGATTCGCTCTCAACACCGATCTGGACCTATGGGTCTGGTTGTTCGTCATCGGAGCCGCGGCGCATCTGGAGCACCTCGCGATCGCTGTCTTGTGGGTCGCTGATCAGAAGCCAGCGCCCTTCGACCAATACTCCAGAAAGACTCTCGGTCAGGCCACTCAACAAATCCGTGAAAGGGCCCTGCTCGACCTCCCCACCGTGGAGAAGCTCAAGGCGATCGCCGACCTGCGGAACTCCGTGGCGCACAGGGGCGCAACGTACGGCGTTCCGTTCCGTGATGGCGATCCGTCGAGAGGGCAGTACAAGGGGCGCCATGTCTTCACCGACCCCGAAGGGCTCAAGGGACTTATGGATGACATGGACGCGGCAACAAAAGTCATGGGGGAATGGCTGAGAAACGCGGGCCTCGGCACGGATGACGAAACACCCGCCTAACAACACGTTCGACCGGACCGCTGGCTCGCATGCGCTCGCCGCGGCCGGTCAACGTGACCGTTAGGCGCCGGAATCGGTGACCGGCGTGTCCAAGTGACTGATACGTGTTAAACTCCGGCCTGTGCCATACCGGATTCAGTTTGCGAAATCGGCGGAGGAGCATTTTGCGCAGCTCACTGCTCGACAGCAAGCGATTGTGATTAACGCCGTAAAAGTGCAGTTGCGATATGAGCCGTTACGAGAAACGCGGAATAGAAAACCGCTGCGTCCTAATCCTTTGGCGCCTTGGGAATTACGAGTGGGCTTTTTACGCGTGTTCTACGAAGTGGATGAAGTGGGAACAGACCTCGTAAACGTCCTCGCCATCGGAATCAAAACGGGTAATCGGCTGACCGTTGCGGGCAAGGAGATAGAAATATGAAAGCAATGAAACTACCGAAAGAGCTTCAGTCATTCCTCGATGTTGCAGAAACCGCTGAGGAAGAGACGCTCGTCTTTACTAAGAAGAAACGACCCGTCGCTGCTCTGATCTCGCTCAGAAAAGTGGACCGAGAGTCGCTAGCGTTGAGTACCAATCCGCAGTTTTTGAGAATCATCGAAAGCGCTAGGAAAGAAGTTCGAGCGGGTAAAACAATCTCACTTGCAGCTTTGGAGAAAAAGTTTCGCGTTGCAGCGCCTAACAAGCGGATGGAGCGAACGCGGAAAACCCGTCGCTCATCCTAGTCGTTAGGTTGCAGACAGGAAGGCGGGAGGGAAGGAAACACCTGTGAGCGTCTCAGAAGAGAGTGTTCTGAAGCGGATCACCGAGCTTATTGGAGTCGGTGGACAGATTACGGACCGCAGCAGTGTCTCAAACGAGGTTGCGGGACGAGTCTATATGGGAACTCTGGGCATTGCGGTTTCTGTTTACGGTCCCGATAGTGCTCAAGCCGTCGCTGTGAAGGACGCGTCAATCCGGGTTTCAAACTACAACTGGCTCGAGCATATGAAAAACGGAGCGCTGGTCCTTGAAATGCGGGGAATGCTGAATACGATCGCCGACGAGATTCGCGGTGGATTACTCAAGTCAATTCGGGATGAAGCGCGCGGCGAGATCCTGGCAGATTTTGTCGTTCTCGCCAAGGAGACACTAGATCAAGGCGCCAAGGATGTCGCCGCGGTGCTCGCATGCGCAGCGCTAGAAGATGCGTTGAAGCGCTATGCGGAACGCGTGAGTATAGCCGCCGAAGGCAAGGATCTCTCTGAGGTCGTCAACGCGATAAAGGCGTCAGGGAGACTGTCGGCGCCTCAGGGGAGGATCCTCCAATCGTTCGTAGGAGTTCGCAACAAAGCCTTTCATGCGGAATGGGCCAAGATTGACACGGCAGAAGTTCATAGCGTTATCGCCTTCGTACAAGAATTCGTCGCAAAACGGTTCGTGGGCGAAGACTCAACCTAACATACGGCTTGAGACAGATCTTCGGACCCGCTCGCA
>JBOHVR010000021.1:0-3035 GCA_050735755.1 Binatia bacterium | reverse complement strand
GGGCGCTCGGTTATGACCCAGAGGAGTTGGCAAACCTTCCCGCGGAAGCGACCGCCTCTTTTGCCGGAGTCGGAAATCCCCACCGCATCGGCTCCGTCGAACCCGGAGAAACAGTACTGGATGTCGGCTGCGGCGCCGGTATGGATCTCATGCTCGCGGCGCGGCGTGCAGGCCCGTCGGGAAAAGCCATCGGAGTGGAGATGACCCCCTCCATGCTGGAACTGGCCAAGCGCGGGGCACTCAAGGCCGGGCTGTGGGAAAACATTGAAGTTCGCCGGGGCATAGCCGAAGAGCTGCCGGTGGCAAGCGAGAGCATCGACGTTGTGATCTCCAATGGCGTCCTCAACCTCTCGCCGGACAAAGATCGCGCATTTCGCGAGGTCTATAGAGTGCTGCGTGCTGGAGGACGCTTATATCTCGCCGATGTCGTGGTTCAAAGAGAACTTTCGCTGGCGACACGAAGCGATGTCGATCTCTGGGCGGCCTGAATCGGCGGCGCTTTGCCGGAGGCAGAGCTTTATGAAATCACCGCCGATATTGGTTTTTTGGACGGCGAGATCGTCGAGCGCTTCGATTGTTACGAAGGTACCTCTGCTAAAGCCAAGTTGTCTAAAGACCTTTTCGTTCAAGGGGTGAATTTCTTCGCCCGCAAACCGCCGCGCTCAAGACAAGCCAACGATCCGCAGCGGCCGGGGTGGACAGGATAACCGGGATGCGAGGATCCTCCGCCTTGGTCGGAAAAACTTGCGTTTCAGACGGAAGGAAGTAGAAAAATGAACGACGCGCAACAAACAGAACTTTTGGTGGAACAAATTCTTCAATCGACACGCGGCACATTCGAGATATTTAGCATGTATCTCGGCGTCCGGCTGGGATATTACAAGGCGCTGAGTGAAGGCGCTGCGACGACTTCAACCGAGCTCGCAACCCGGACGAGAACCAACGAGCGTTACACGCGGGAATGGCTCGAACAACAGGCGGTCGCCGGTTTTCTCGAGGTCGAGGACGAAAGCGCTGCTGAGACTCAAAGGCGATACCGTCTGCCGAAGCCCCACAGGGAGGTCCTCGCCGACGAAGAGAGCCTGAATTACCTCGGTGCTCTGCCCGTCATTCTGGCAGGAGCCGTATCTCCACTGCATTCCGTGACCAATGCCTATCGCACCGGCGGCGGCGTCCCCTACAAAGACTACGGCCTCGACTTGATCGAGGGGCAGGCCGGCATGAATCGGGCAACGTTTCTCAAGGAAATGGGCACCCAATGGCTGCCGTCGATTGCCGACGTGCATCAAAGGCTCCTCGCGGAGCCGCCGGCGCGCGTGGCCGACGTAGGAGCGGGAGCGGGATGGTCGAGCATTGCGATCGCCAAGAGCTATCCGAAGGCTGTCGTTGACGGCTTCGATCTCGATGAGCCGTCAATCAACATGGCAAACATAAACGCGCGCGCGGCGGGAGTCCAAGATAGGGTAAAATTTCATGTGCGCGACGCCGCGGACCCGAGGCTCGCCGGCCAATATGACTTGGTTGCAGCGTTCGAATGCATTCATGATATGTCCGACCCGGTGAGCGCCCTTCAAGCGATGCGGAACCTGGCTGGAACAAAGGGCACGGTTCTCGTCGTCGATGAGCGCGTGGGCGAGTCATTTTCCGCGACCAAGAACGATATCGACTGGATGATGTATGGCTGGAGTATCCTGCACTGCCTGCCCGTCGGCATGGCCGACCAACCTTCGGCCGCAACCGGCACGGTCATGCGGCCGGATACCTTGCGGCGCTATGCCACCGCGGCGGGATTCAAAAGCGTTGAGGTCCTACCGATCGAAAACTATTTTTTTCGATTCTATCGGCTGATGTCGTAAACGGCCGGGCCGCCTTCACCCGGCAGCTTGCAAGTGTGCTGGACGCAATTTGGCAGCACGATTGGTAGGATGGGTTGAGCGCAAGCGATACCCATCATTCTAACAGCGAGTGCGTCGCTGCGCTCCCGGCACCTAGAGTAGGCTTCGTTCAAGTTTGAGGAGGAACCATGGCGCGAATCCCGCTGATCGAAAAAAAAGAAAATCTCGGTTCGGAACACCATCCGCTTTACGATTCGATAGCCCAGAGCCGCGGCCGGGTGCAGGGACCATTCTCGGTCCTGCTGCACAGTCCCACGATCGCAGAGCGGACCGCCCATCTCGGAGCTTACATACGGTTTGAATCCAAGCTGGATCCTAAGGTGATCGAGCTGGCCGCGCTCGCCGCCGCGCGAGAGCTCGGGTGCAAGCACGAGTGGGCGGCGCACATCGCCCACGCGCAGAAAGCGGGAATCGGATGGGAAACAATCCGGGCGATTCACCGCGGGGCGCTCGAGGATCTTGACGCCCACGACATGCAACTGGTCAGCTACGCGCGTCAACTACTACGCTCGCATCAGGTCAGCGAGGAAACATTTCAAGCGATGCAACGCCGGTTGGGAGTCGATGGACTGGTCGAGTTGACCGCGACGATCGGATACTATGCGATGCTCGCGTGCACGCTCAACGCTTTCGATGTCGCGCACGTGACGCCGCCGGAGGAGCTAAAGATTTGAAGAATGGAACGATGGAAACAATGGAATATTGGATCAATATTCCATTGTCATTTTTCTTCGTATTCCTTCAGCGCGTCCCAACGTGGTTCCAGACCCAAGCCGGGCTCTTCCCTCAACGTCACCCACCCCCGCGATACCGCGGGAGGATTGTGGTAAATCGTCTCGCCGACTTTCCACATGACGTAGTGAAACTCCACGCGCCATCCATTCGGCACAGCGGCGAAGAAATGCATGTTGTGATGCGGCCAGCCGCCTCCGTTGGCAATGAGTAAATTAAAGGCCTGCGCCATCGCCGCGACTTTCATTGCTTCCGTGTATCCGCCGACGTAACAGACGTTGGGTTGAAGAATGTCCACCGCCTGGTTGACGATCAATTCGCGATGCCGGAATCGGTGGCTCTCCCCCTGCCCCGCCGAAAGCGGGATGGAAGTGCGCTGCCGCAACTGTGCGAGGAGCTTCGCATCGT
>JBOHVR010000020.1:0-2878 GCA_050735755.1 Binatia bacterium | reverse complement strand
GTGCCAGTCCTTCGATTGTAAGAATCTCCTTGTTCGCCGCTTCCCACGCAAGATACGAGCAGGAACTTACCGCTTGATTCCCAACCAACACCGTACACGCCCCGCACACCTGCGATTCGCAGGAGCGCTTGGTCCCTTTGAGACCGAGGCGATCGCGTACGAAATTGAGCAGGGTTTCCTCGGCGTTCACTTCACCCGACCAACGACTTCCATTGACCGTAACTTGAATGTTGACGGTTCGAGCGCCTTTCAACCCGTTCTTCATTGGACAGCCTCCCCGGCGGCTTCGCGCAAAGCTCGCTGCAACAGCGTCTTGGTCATGTAAAGCTTGTACTCCTCGGAACCGTGGATGTCGCTTACCGGCGCCAAGCGCTCGCGGAGCAATACCCCTGAGTTCGCGATATGCGCGCACGCAGCCGCGACATCCATTCCGCGCAGGGACCCTTCCAATTCCGGCATGCGCATCGGCACGGGCCCCGCCGACCCGATGGCGATGCGCGCCGACTCGAGCAAATCGTCTTGCCCCTTTTTAGCTCCTACCGCGACATTCAATGTCGGTCGCTCAAGGACGCCCCAGCGGATATAGGCGCCCATCATTCCTGCCGGCAACGCGGGAACCTGAATACCGGTCAAGATCTCGCTTGGCTCCATCACCGTCTCGTATGCGCCGATAAAGAATTTATCGAGTGGAACTTCTCTCGTTCCCCGGCTCGACTGCACGGTAACCTGAGCTTCGTAGATCAGAAAAAGCGTAGCCGGGTCCGAATGCGGCTCGGCAAAAGCCAGATTACCGCCTAGCGTACCCACGTTTCTCACCCTGACGTTCGCGACTTTGCTTTCCATCTGAGCAATCAGCGCAAACTTCTCTTTGATCAGCGGCGAAGTTTCCAGCGCTCGATGCGTGACGAGAGGCCCTATCTTGAGATTTCCATTCTGCAACTCCATTCGGTCCATTCCCGGAATCCGCTTGATGTTCACAAGCAGTTTGGGATGCACTAGGCCAAGCCGCATCACAAGCAGCAGTTCGCTGCCTCCGGCGTAAATTCTCGCGTCATCGGGATAGGCGTCCAGGCATCCGATCGCTTCCGCCACTGACGAGGGTTCTATCAATTCAAACGGCCGAAACATTACGCCTCCTTAAACTCGCTACTCTCCCGCAATTTCATTTGACGCGGACAGCATCACGTCCAGAACACGAACGCCTTGCCCGGACGGCAAGACTGCCACGGGGTTGAACTCCAGCTCCTTCATCCACGGATTGGAAAGAAAGACAGCCGCGGTCTCCCCCATCAGTTCGATAAGGCTGTTCACATCCGCCGGGGGGTGGTTGCGAAATCCCTGCAGCAGTTTGTAGCAGAGCGTGTCGCGCACCATGCTTTTCAAATCGTCCGCGCTCGCCGGCAAAGACCGGTAGCTTACATCCCGCAGCAGCTCCACCAAAATGCCTCCTGATCCAAACATGACCAACGGGCCCAGGTCCGGGTTGCGCAGAAATCCCACCACCACCTCTATTCCTTTATTGACTTCCTTCTCCACCAGCACGCCTTCGATCTGCTGGGTTGCGGCGCGCGCTCTTTCCATTAAATCGTCGTACTCGCGCGCCAATTTTTCCGGCGAACCTAGATGGAGTTTCACGGCGCCGGCCTCGGTTTTATGCAGCAGCCCGGGAGCCATAAGCTTCATGACGACGGGGTAGCCGATCTCTGAGGCGATCCGCAACGCCTCCTCTTTGTTAGAGACCAGCGCTCCTTGGGGTACGGGAATAAATGGCGCCAAAAGGCTTTTCGCCTGGTATTCTATGAGCTCGTCTTGCGGCGGTAGCGGAAGCGTATGGCTGCCGTGCCGGATACACGGACCAGCCGCGGTCTGCGATCTTCTATCCAGCATCAATTTTTCCCGCTGATTTAAGAGGGCGACTTTCTGTAGCGCGTCCCAAACGTCCTCTCCGACGAGCGCCCTACCCGTCTCCGTCAGTTCTCGGGTAGTCGATCCCGATAGACCTCCTGAGCTGCCGACCGCCAGAAATTTTCCCGCAGCCTCGACCCGGTCGAGCACCTGGCGCCAGCAGCGCTCCAAATGGACGTTCGAAATACTGAGAAGAACAACACCGATCTGCTTCTCGCTGCAGACGATATCTATAATGGAAGAAAGCTTCTCCAGTTGGTTGTGCGGCACTTGGGCGGTGACGTCGACTGGATTTTGGCAGGAACCCGCCTCAGGAACTAAAGAGGAGAGAGCGGATTGCGTGTCTTGGGAAAGCTCGGGAAGATCTATCCCGAGAGTCTCGCAGTGATCGCTGGCCAAAATTCCACTCCCACCCGAGGCCACAACGGCCACAACGCGGGACGACGGAGGATAAAACTTTACTTGTGAAAAAATCTCCAATGCCGAGCCGAGTTCCGCCGCGGTGTTAACTTCGATAATTCCCGCCTGCGCGAACAACCCGCGGTACACCTGTGCCGGCCCGGCGATCCTTCCCGTGTGAGAGCTTACCGCTTGCGCGCCTCGAGCCGACTTGCCTCCCTTGAGCATGACAATCATCTTCCCCGTGTCCTGAGCCAGACGACCGAGGGCAATCAAGCGCGCCGCATCTCTTACGCCTTCAACGAATGCGCCGATCACTTTGGTGTCTGGGTCGTTCAAATAGTACTCGACGAAATCCAGCGTGTTCAGATCGGCCTCGTTGCCGGTGCTCACATGATAGGTAAAACCGACGCCGCGCTTTAAGCAGCGTCTGACCATGCTCCCGCCGAACGCGCCGCTCTGGCTTACGAAGGCGACATTTCCCGAGCCTAGAGTTACGTCAGCTAAAAAACCGCCGAAGCTCGCGACGACGTTATCCTTGAAGTTAATGAACCCCATGCAATTGGGGCCCAGC
>JBOHVR010000019.1:0-31911 GCA_050735755.1 Binatia bacterium | reverse complement strand
ACGTAGGGTGGGTGGAGCCCTTCGACTTTGCTCAGGACCGGCTCCGCGATACCCACCGTCGGAAATTACGCCCCTGATGGGTATCGGCGCGCGGCGCCTCAACCCATCCTACAAGAAATTGGATTCTTCACGGTTTCCGAAGATCGAATCGCGATTTTCTCCCGCGTCTACCACACCGCCGAATTTTGCTCTGCCATCTCCTGCCAGCGCGCATCTTTAGGTAAAACAACATCCGCCGAGCGCACGTTGCGGTAGGTTTTCGGATCGATTCCGGCTGGTTCGATTCCCTTCTGAAAATCGCGAATCACGTCGAGCAAGATCCGCCGGTACGTAATGATCGCCCTGTCGGTTGTTCCCAATTGCTCGCGCGTGCGGTCCACGATCGGTCCCATGCTTTCCTGCGCCGCTAGATCTTGGGTGTTAACTCCGGCGATACCGGTAAAGGTTTTTGTTCGTTGAACTTCGCGGTCGATGAGCCAGTCATTGGCTCGATTGCGATGGCGCACGGTGGTTTCACCGTCCGGTCCCCTGCCCGCGCCGGTTTCCGACGCGAGAATGAACTCCGGTGTTAAGGGCTTGTCTTCGTCCACGGCAAGCATCCAGTTATAGACCATCATGTTGTGGTCATCCATCGGGACCCACATGTGTCCCTTGATCACCGGAATGGATTCACGGTTACCGGCGCCTTTGCCTTTTTTGCGCACGATCTGCTGAGAGCGGAACTGATGAAAGGGCAAGACGAGTTGATACAGGCGGACGTACTGGCCAATCTCCCCGAGATCGCGGGTGCCGACGTAGCGGAAGCCGTAGCTTGTCCGTTCGACTTCGAGCCGGGGCGCAGTGTCGATCCTGTGGAAGGTAAGCTTGTCGGACAGGTCGTTGTTGTGGAGAAACGATCCGTGGCACGTGTCGATGCCGCCCTCGACGCCCTGCAGGTAGTTGCAGTATTCGATGGTCTTGGAAACAAAGCGGTGATCTTCCGGCGCGCGCGTCCACTCCATGCCGGGCGGGTCGGGCATCTTCTCCGCTGGGCCCATGTAGGCCCAGATCACGCTGCCCAGTTCGATGGTAGGATAGGATATTTGGCGGACCTTTTCTTTGAACCGGCTTTCCAGGGGCTCGTTCGGCATGTCGACACAGTTGCCCTCAACATCGAACTTCCACCCGTGAAAGACGCAGCGAATGCCGCTTTCCTCGTTGCGGCCCAGGAAGAGCGAGGCCTGCCGATGCGGGCAATACTCGTCAAGAAGGCCGACTTTACCTTGCGTGTCGCGAAACGCGACGAGATCCTCCCCGAGAAGCTTCACGCGCACCGGCGGGCAATCGGGAGCGGGCAGCTCTCTGGAGAGCAACGCAGGAATCCAATACCGCCGCATCACCTCTCCCATGAGTGTGCCGGGGCCTACACGTGTTAAAAGTTCATTCTCTTCCCTTGTCAGCATCGCTAGCCCTCCTCTTCAACGTTGTATCTTCTTACGGAGGCATCATAGAAAAAGCTCGGGTAAAGGACAATAGCCGGAGGCTCGACCCGATAATGTGTTCGTGGTACACATGCGCCGTGAGTTTCAGAATACGCGATTGAGAAGTGAGACTGGGATGAACCGTATACGCTGAGGTTGCTGGAATTGACGAGCTGAACGTCGCGTGCAATTTTGCTTAGGGCGTATCCGGCTCCACTGGACAATCGTTGGTGGCCGGGCGGGCGGGAAAGGCAGAGTTTCCTTCGAGGCGCGTGGTGAGTATCGAGGAAGTCTACGATGATGGCGAGGGCGAGGGATGGAGTCGGCACGACTCTCACGAAATAGAAGCCCGAGGAAAGCTCATAGAGCTTTTTGAGAAGGATAAGAAGGGAGTTTCCTTCTCAAGACAGCTCGAAGTGCGGCTTGAAGATGAATTTTTCCACTGGATAACGAATCGCGCCATACGTGGGCTTGCAGCGGAACGTTTTCTGCGGAATGAAGTTCGCTCACTTAAGTCCGGAGGTGATATCCACTTGTTATGGCATCGCAGCTACCGCTACAACCGGCGTAGCGGCTCAAAGATTATGAAGCTGGTGGATTCGTATGCTGACCCCAACATAGCAGCAGCGGTTGGTCTTCACGGGGAGGCCATGGTCCTTGAAGCTTACGCTAGGCACCAGTTTGTGATGAGAGGCAGAAACACGAGCGCAAGGAAGTGATTGATGGGGGAGGGTTTGCTTTGATCCTGAAATGGCAGCTGTATCCGTGGACGCATAAGGAAATGGCTAAAAGGGTGTCCAGCGAACTGGGGTTACCAGTGGACACGCCGAGAGCCATAGGGGAGGGTGCCATAGGGCAGGGCGGTTTCTGCGGTGGCATGAGGCGCTTGTGTGAATTTGATTTTCAATTCACGTCAGGGCGGTGGTAAGTGCGCGGGATAACGAGGTTTTTTGCGTACCCCTATGAATACGTAGTGTCTATGGCTTCGTTGGGCGTTCGAAAGTCGCCGGCGAGCTTTCCGGATCAACGCCTTGTCAGGGTGATAACTTTGAATTGTTCTTAGGCTAGGGGGACTAGCACTGGTGTTGGACGTGCGACGGACGGATATATACCGGATTGCGCGGCGCAGGACGACTACGCGCAGGAGTTCAGAACCGACGATACTTTAGCTTGCACTTCTCTGACAAACTGAAAAGACTTTTGGAACAATGAAGATCAAACCAAAACGCATGTCGTTGCACAAAAAGGCACGCCGCGGTTTCCGCGGTTATCCGGTTGCGACGATCGCGTTTTACGGGCCGGATGACGCTCGGGCGAGTAAAGTGGCTGTGGGTATAGTGTGCAGAGACAATTCCGATCCTGAGGACTTGAAGCGCTGGTTCTCGGAATCTGGAGATGTGCGATATGACCAAACTATTGGGGCCGAGATTCTTGCCTTCATTAACAGTCATGAAGTTAAATCGGTGGTCATGACCGACCGCATCATCGGGTGTCCTCATGAAGAGGGCATCGACTATCCGGAAGGGACGGAATGTCCACAATGTCCTTTCTGGATAGGACGTGACCATTGGTCTGGAGACTACGTTCACTGAGCCTTCGGCATATCTTTCCGCCCTGCCGAGTTCGGCATCGTTTCATTCGGGGTCGGTGGAGCCGCCGTCGACAAAATGCTGCCACCGGGGAAACCCTAGCGGATCGGGACGTTCGCAAGAATTTCGCAATGTAGGGAGCCCAGGATAACTTGGTTTTCGGCGCTGGCTTCGGCAATTCGCCCAAGATCGTATCAATCGATGTTCGCCCCAACCCGAATGCGTGACTTGACCCCCCGGCGCGCACCTACTGCAAGCGCGGGATCTCATTGAAGCGTCTTCAGTTGAATCCCGCCAAGGAATATTGGACTTCTCTCCTCTTTCTCCGAGTAGCCAACAAACGCTGACAATCGCGCAGTGTTTGTCGGGGCGGAACTTTTGTTGTTCAGCGCCGCAAAAGATTATAGTATCGCCCATCATTATAAAGTGGTTGGAATGGGTAGCGCCGCAGTCCTACTGAGTCGCCAGTAAAGCTACAGCAACCCTCAAGGAGATTTGGATGCAACAAGCAGCGATTCATCCGATTATTTACGTTCGCGGTTACGCGATGACACAGAACGAGATTGAAGACACCGTGGCAGATCCGTACATGGGATTCAATATTGGCTCTTCTAAAGTGCGGCAACTTTGGGATGGCAGTGTGAAGAAATTTTTCTTCGAGTCGCCCTTAGTCCGTTTAATGAAGGAATTTGGATATGACGATGTTTATGAAGAAGGAATGGACCAGGTCATAGACCAACGGGCTCAGCGCAAGTCTGTGCCCTATCGTAGCGTCATCATTTACCGTTACTACGAACCGTTATCGCAGGATCTCGGAACTAAGGAAAAGCCGAATATAGAAAAATTTGCGCGAGGCTTAAGCGAGCTAATTTTAAGCCTGCGGAAACGAATTTATCCGCAAGGCAAAGACACGCCGATCACCGATGGGATGCTACCGTATGACTCGTTTCGCGTCTATCTAGTAGCGCATTCGATGGGCGGATTGGTCTGCCGCGCCTTTCTGCAAAATCCGAAATACGGCGACGACACTGCGCGCAAACTCGTGGACAAGGTTTTCACCTACGCCACGCCGCACAATGGAATTGAATTTCGCGGATTAGGAAATGTACCCGAGTGGCTGTCGATCTTCGGCATCGACACGTTCAGCCGAGCCACGATGGCCGGCTACCTGGGTTTGAAAAAACAGGACCTGGACGGCAACGACGTTGACATCGTGACTCGGTTTGACCCAGACCGCATCTTCAATCTCGTAGGGACCAACCCCGGAGACTATAAAGTAGCGGCCGGCTTTTCCAGCCTTGGTGTCGGCGAAGCAAGCGATGGGCTCGTGCGCATATCCAATGCTACCACACGAGGCCGTAAGCAGGGAGTACTTAAATCATCTCCTAACGCTTTCGTTCACCGCAGTCACTCAGGATACTTCGGAATAGTTAACAGCGAGGAGGGCTACCAAAACCTGGTTAGATTTCTATTCGGAGACGTACGGGCAGACGGGTATCTGGATATTGATGAGCTGACCCTGCCGCCGGAGGTAGAGAAGGAGTATGAGTCTGGCAAGGAAGTGCGGGCCTCATATTTATTCGAGGTCACAGTAAGTATTCGTAATAAGCAGTGGCAGCTTCATCGGCGCACGGCGAATGAAAACAGCGCAATCTTCCGCCCTTTTGACGCGCTGTTCCCGAAGTGGAATTCTAGAAAAAAAGGGTGGATTCCGGATCGTACGAAAAGCCCCCTTCTGTTCAATGTCTTTCTCGACATGGATCAGAGCCAGACCGGTGACACTCTGGCCTTTTCCGCAGATCTGTGTGTGCGGGCGCCGGAATATGAGGTTGACGGATTTCTGTTTCTCAAGAACCATTTTGAGGGCAACTATCTTTTCCGTGACTTGATAATCCTTGAAGCCGCGTTTCCCAAATCGGAAACTGACACGTGGAAGATCGAATATCAATTCGCGAGTCGACGCGGAGAGCCGCCCCAGCAGGCCATCACTACCGAAACAGATGATGAACTGGTTTTCGAAATTCCAATTGAACAGCGGCAAGCTCCCGGCATGAAGGCTAAGCTCCGGGTTATCACAACCTTCTGGAATAGATGAAAAATCTTTGGGGGCCCTCTTTGATACGTCGTTTCTCGTCCGCTGTTAGGTTGGGCCACGGCGTGGAGTTTTGATCGATTGCGGCTCGATGGTTTGACCCCCGGTCGCGCTCGGACACCCAGAACGGTCTCCAGCCGGTAGCCGTGCGGGTTGTCGACGACCCAAAGGCACGGCCGGCGCTACGAAACCTCATTGAATCGAGTTCTTTGTTGGCATACGATCTGTGCTGTGCGATGCGAGTTTTTAGAAGGTGAATCGTATGCCTCATGACCATAAATATACCATCGCCGATGATCAGGCCGTGCATGTTCTTCTGGATAAGATGTTGGGCGGGGGAACGCGGCAGAAACGCCGTGAAAAGCTCTTGAAGGCGCTAGACGAAGCCTCGCGTCACTATCAGAATTCCAGCCAGAAGGAGCGCCAGGCCTTCTTTCACGGCCTCCTTACCGGCTACGCGGTTGCCCTAAAGCTCTGGTAGCTCTGAGAGGTTGCGGGCTTCGTGGTCAGGACTCGGGAATCTTAGTGTATGGACCTAGCCCTGAACCGAAGGTCGTTTTGTCTAGTATCCGGCATTATCTTTCTCATTATTGCAGTCCTTCATCTTCTTAGAATCGTCTTGGGCTGGGAAGCAGTCATTGCAGCTTGGGCTGTACCGCGATGGGTGAGTTGGGTGGCTTTAGTCATTGCCGGATACCTTGGTTACGAAGGCCTGAGGTTGAGCAAGAGGTGAAAGGAAACCCCACACCGACCCCAGCCGATCGTGTGGGACTATGTCCTACACTCTTAAGTAACATGTAGGACTCTCCTTCTCGCATAGGGCATTACCCACTTTTCGGCTCCTGCTTCGGTAGTCACAGAATGATAGATCGCCCTCTGCGAGTCTAGTTTCAGATTCCGAAACAGCCGTGCTTAACCCAATAAGGCTGCCGCAGACGAAAAGAGAGCGGAGCGCTCCAGCGGCTGACGTCGAACTCGGAATACATGGGAACCGTGAAAGGCTTTGCCGCGCAGTTTAATTTACGATGTACTAGAAACCGTTTGTGCGGCGTGTTTCAAACAAGGACGAAGCCCCGGCACGGGAGGGCTCAAGAACGATACATTTCAACCTAAAGGAGGAGTAAAGCATGGTCGGTAGCTACATCGATGAGTTCATGCCGAAACTGATAGAGATCGGTGTCGGCTCTGGGTTAGCCTTGGTGCGGATTCTTTTGATCGCCGTGGCCGCGTATGTCGGCGCCAAATTCTTACGGCTTGCCATCAATCGGCTGGAAACCATCCTTATAGGGACGGCGTCAGCCTCTGAAATCGTCCCGGGACCGGCCTCGAAGAGAATTCGCACATTGACAAATGTGATCTGGACGATCGTCTTCGGAGCAATCTGGTTTGTCGCCGCTTTGACGATTTTGGCTCAGGTCGGTGTCAACATTGGTCCCATCATTGCCGGCGCCGGCATAGTTGGATTGGCCGTCGGCTTCGGCGCGCAAAATTTGGTGAAAGACCTTGTCAGCGGCTTTTTTCTGATACTGGAAAATCAGGTGCGTGTCGGTGATGTGGCCATTATCAACGGTACCGGAGGATTGGTGGAATCGATCACGTTTCGCACCATCGTCTTACGGGATCTTGCCGCGGTTGTCCACGTCTTTCCCAATGGTTCCATCAATACCCTATCGAACATGACTAAGGGCTGGTCCGCTTACGTCATCGACATGGGGGTGGCATATAAGGAAGACACGGACCGAGTTGTCGAAGTCATGCGTGAAGTTTCGGAGCAGATGCAGGCGGAGTCCGAGTACAAAGCGGCAATGTTGGACTCCATCGAGATTTTTGGGGTCGACGAGTTTGGCGACTCTGCGGTAACCATCAAAGCCAGATTGAAAACACAACCGCTGCAACAATGGACGGTGGGGCGGGAATATCGCCGCAGATTGAAAAAAGCTTTCGACGCGGCCGGAATCGAAATCCCGTTTCCGCACAGGACCCTCTACATGGGAGAGGCCAGTGGGCCGTTCCAAATTGCGATGAAGCAAGCGAAAGACGGCGCGCCGGAAGCTAAAAACTAACCAGCAAAGGAGCGGCCCGTGCAAACGGGCCAGCGTTAATTACAAAGTCAGTCAATATCGGGTCCGGGTGGGTCCGTCCGGTTTGAGCGGCGGGGGCTGGAGCGGGTTTACGGTGGCGCTAGCGAGGCACCGTCAGACGACAGGGACGGAAACAGATGTGCACACCTTAAGAGATACCGCGCCAGTCCGCGACTTAATCCCGCTAAGTCTATCCACTTCTCATTGAAGCTGTCGATGCGAGAGGGCTGGTTAGGTTCTTGGTTATTCTATATCGCGTGGATGATTGTCAGGAGGTCCTCAGGAATTTCGTGAGGTGGAAGGCCCAGGATAACTTGGGTTTCGGAATTGGCTTCGGTAATTCGCCCAAAATCGTATCAATTAATGTTCGCGCCAATCTAAATGCCTGGAAGTCAGCATCTCTCCGGTCGTTGAAGGTTAGGCCTTGGTTGCCGAACAAGTGCTCAAAACTTTTGACCCAGAACCGCCTCCAGCCGGTTTCCGTGTACTTCCAAAAATAAGCTTCGGGCGCCCACTCGGTTGGACCCACTTGGTATGAGGTTGCGCGGATGGTGCAACGCTTATGTTCGACAGCACGGAAGATCGTTCCCGTCCTTGGAACAACAGAGTCTGAACGCTTTATTTCTTTTACCAGCGCCATCATTCCTCCAAACTTGGCTCGCTGCCGCTTAACGCACAGTGATTCCCGTCGTAAAGTCTCAGGAAAATGCGTTTCTAAAAAGCTAGCTTTAGCAACTGACGTACCAAGCTATGCTTGGCAAATTCTGGCACACGCGGTAGCGAATCATTACGCGGCCAGTTCAAAAACGCACAATGAACCGAGCGAGAATCGTTCACGCTTAGTCTATGGAATTCCGATCCGTTAGAAACATTTGGTTCAACCTGAAAGGACCCTCTGTCAAACCATGGGACACGACAGGCAAAGGAGGAGTCCAGAGCTGAGATCGCCCTTCCACGATCCTCCTGCGGGAAGCCAGAGGCTTTATCGACTTCTCCCATCCACGCGGCGGAGCGCTGAAAGGCCTCGGTCTCGAGTACGGCTCGATGAGTTTCACCTGGAAGCTCGGGTGCGATCTTTTTTCCTTGGCTCTCACGGCGGCTTGGTAATGGATACCGGCGTGGGGCGCATAACTCACCGGCTATGATCCCTGTCAGCGTCGTCATGTTCGTATCCGTGGAACGTGTTGTTGATCCTCACACGAGCGCGAAACCCCGAACGCAAGCCCTGCTTACGGTGTTACTGTGCCTGGTCTCGGAGGGACTTTGCTCTCGAGCTCTGGGCGCTTCTGCTCGTTGCGGAGCTGCTGCACTTTGCGCTGTTGCTGCACTTGCTTTTCCTGCTGCTGACGCTGCAGCACTTGGCGTTTCTGTTCTTCACGCTGCTGTACTGCGCGTAGTTGTTGTTGCTGCTGCTCTTTACGGAGCTGCTGTTGCTCCTGAAGCTGCTTCTGATGCTCTTGCTCCTGTCGCTGGCGCGCCAATTCCTGACGTTTCTGCTCTTCGAGCTTCTGTTGCTGCGATTGTTTGTCCGGCTGTTGCCGTTGTAGTTCTTGACGTTTTTGCTCTTCAAGCTGCCGCTGTTTGCGCGCTTGCTGTTCTTTCTGTTCGCGCAATTGGTTATCTTTCTGGCGTCCTTGCGCCTCTAGTTGTTGCCGTTCAAGCTCGTCGCGCTTCTGCTCTTGAAGTTGTTTTTGTTGCTGCTGCAGTTTTTGCTCCTGCTGCTGGCGCTCTAATTCACGGCGCTTCAGCGCTTCCCGCTGCTCCTCCTTGGGCGGCTGCCGTTGCTCTTCGCGCTGCTGTCCTTGGGGCTGTCTTTCCCGCTTTTGGAGTTCGCGCTCCTGCCCCTGCTTGCTTTGCTGTGGTTCCGGGGGTGTAGCGCGCCTTTGGATTGGCTCTGCAGAGGCGGGCGGTGTTTGCTTCGGTTGCGTTTCATACTTCTGAGGGCGGCCCGGCCTCTGCGGTAGGTTGGTAAGAACCGGTGCCTCCGCCGTCGCCAACTTTTTACCGCGTGTGGGAGTTACTGGTTGCGGTGCGGGCGCCGATGCGCTGGGATTGCGCGGGGCGAAGTCCGCGCGGTTGGCCGCCACCGATGCCGGTCGAATCGGATTGCGCCGGTTGGGCGTCTTTAGGTTTTTCAAACCCATGTCCAAGGCTTTGTCCGGTGAAATCGGCTTTCCCCGACTCTTTTCGATCTCAGGCAACTTTTCTTGGAATGTGGGCGGAGGCGGCGCGGGGGCGACACGCACCACAGCCGGCCGCGACAGAATCTTATCTGCCGGGCGGTGCAACCTCTGACCCTCTGTTTCTCTTTCTTCACGCGAGCGAAGAGACGCACGGGTTGGAACAGGCAGTGGGTGCTCCATCACCCTGACCGAAGTCGCCTCCCTCACAAGCGCAGAGTCGCGCAGGATATTATTGGTGACGTTCCTTCCGGAGACAAAAATGTTCTGATTTACGACGGTAACATGTTGCCGGTTAACATGGGTGACGTTTTGCGGCGCGGCGCGCCGGCGCCACCACGGTATAGAGCGATCACGCGGGTGCAATGGAAACCAACCAACGCGATCTCTGACGCGAACGAATTCAACACAGGCCGGCTCGTACCTCACTACTCGAACCCTCTGTCTGACCGGCACCCAATACCAGCGAGATCGATAATGTGTCCACCGGCCATAATGACTCGGGGCCCATCCCCATGGTTCCCTGCTGATCCATGTCCAGCCCCACGGGTCCTGCCAAAACCAATGGCCAACCGTATAGGGTTGCCACCCTGCGGCCACTCGATCAGGAGTCCAGGCGAAACCATATTCGGGAATCTGCTCCCAGCGGCCATATTCCCCTAAATCTTCGACCCCGATCAACTGATCGCTCACATAGTTTCGTGTGCCTGAGTACGCTCGCTCAAATCGACTGTCGCGTTCGTCCACCCACCGGTCAAATGCATCCAAACTACGTAGAGCAACGAGTTCGTAACGGGGCGAGTCAATGCCATAAACCCGAAGTTCCCCTTCCTCCACGCTTATCTGCCTGCCATTGGCGGCCACAATCACTCTTCCACGCCGCACTTGAACACGGCTGTTACCGTCCTCATCCACCTCGATGCGGTATTTTCCCGCAGAATCAAAAGTCACCGCCATGTTCGGCGTGGCTACTTCGAAGGTCTCGTCGGAGCCGAGATTACGGATGTTGAACGAGGCGCTGCCTTCGCCGAGGTAAAACTGCTTGGTATCATAGGTGAGGTTCAAGGCTGAAAAGTAGCTGCGCGGCGCGAGGCGAACGAAATTGCCGGCGGGAAGCTGAAGCTCCGCCCGCCCATCTTCCGGGGCATAGATCCTGTCTCCTAGTGTGAAGGGCACGTTTACAATTGCAGGGTCCCATTCGTCAGGATCGTCTCCGCGGCTATAAGAAACCGATCCCGAAACAAATGAAAGTCGTGCAACGGTCTGGTCGATTTCCTGGCCATGCCCGGGCGACGTCGTTAGAAACAATGACAAGAAGAGGCTCGTTGCAATTCCAAATCTAGTAATTAAGGCTGTCATATCGTTCTCCATCCGCTTTCGCCGTTCCTCGGTTCGACTTAAAGCCAACTCCCTTATTATTTAAGGAGCAATGCCTATGCCACAAAAGAATCGAAGCAATTCCAGCTCTTTTCAGAACTGATGCGCTTTATATATGAGGAGAAAAGTAACGCTGGCGAGAAAATTTACTCGCGAAGCTGTCGCGATCGCGGCAAGAAGGAGTTGGCGAAGAGGGCGCGCTAGTGTTCCGGGTGGTCCGAGCCCATACAAGCACGCGGCGAACCGTGCAGGCACTGCTGCCGACTTTACTCGCATCGGGTTTGCTGGTGCTACATATGCGACAATCGGAGCCGTAGGATTTTTGGGGTAGGACCGGAATGTCGCTATCGCAAAGACACACGAAGCTTTTGTTGACGTTAGCTTGCGGGCGTCACAGGCGGATCTGAATGCAAATTGTACTTTTCGGCCTTCTCTAATTTTCGCAGGATAGCTTCGGCCTCCGCAGAGTTCCCCTGTGCATAATGCAGCAGAGCCAGATTGTAGAGAACTTTTGCCACGTGAGGATGATCCGGGCCTAAAGTTTCTTCCAGGATCGTCACTGACCTGTCGTATAGCGGCTTCGCCTCAACATACCTACCCTGCTTGAAGTATAACTCTGCCAAGTTATTGAGGCCGGCACCTACCTCCGGGTGGCCTGCGCCAACCGTTTTCCCCCAAATTTCTAATGCGCGTATATGAAGCACCTCTGCCTCAAGATTCCGGTTTTGGACAGCGTAGAGAAGACCCAGGTTGTTGAGAGTCGAAGCCAGATGGCGCTCCTCCCCGGGCAATTTCTCCAGGATAACCGAGGCTCGCATGTAGAGCGCCTCTGCGTCGGCGTATTTCCCCTGGCTGCGATAAACTTCGGCTAAATTGTTGAAAGCCGTTGCCAGCGCCGGGTGCTTGGGGCCCGATGCCTTCTCCAGAGTTGATAAGGAACGTTTATAAACCACCTCGGCATCGGCGTACAGTCCCTGATCATAATAGACCGATCCGAGATTTATCAAAGTTAAAGCGGTCTCCGGATCGTCCGTTCCCAAAGATTTTTCATAAATTGCCACGGCCCGCTTAAGAAGCGTTTCCGCGGCTTTATACCTGCCCTTTGCGGCGTACAGCGTTCCGAGATTGCTCAAACTGGTGGCCAACCGAGGACTGGCTTCAGAGAACTTCTCTGCCTCTCGAATGGCGGCCAGATGGAATTTCTCCGCCGCATCGTACTTCCCCGCTTCGTAGGCTTGGATCCCATCCCGGTTAAGAGTTTGCCAAGTCGTTAGATCTTGCGCTTTCACCGCTTTACTATTCAGCTCTTGCGCATTAGCGGGATCGGCTGATGCCAAGCCCAGAGTTAGCAGCACCATACTCGCAGTTAGGACAAGATGCATTGGCAACTCAAATTCCGTTCGATCTATCGACGGCCTTTTTTGTCAGTTGCGGCGGGTAAAGCTCCTGTCATTGGAAACGCTACCATCATGAGCCGTATTGCGTGACTTCTAATATGGGAACAGACTCATGCCGATCATCGGCCAGTAGAGCCCAACTAGAAAAAGCAAAACGATCCCCTCCACCAAGGTCATCACCGCACCGACCTTGACCAGGTCCCGGCATCCGAAGTACCCGTACGAGTAGCCCAGAACCAAAACCGAAGATTGGTAGACAAAGAGTCGTGCGCCGGTGGCAAAGGTCCACATTAAGGCCAAGCTCACGGGGTTTAAGCCCTGGATGTTGGCAACCTCGATCAGAACGGGCAGCGAGGTGCTTAGCATCGACTGATCGGTGGCCAGCAGAAAATGATAAAAGAACGCGGCCCAGTAGAGCAAAAAGGCGGAAAAAACAGGCCCCGTGAGAAGTGGCTCTATCCAGCCCGCCAAGACCGAAGTTAAACTCTTAACAGCGCCCGTATGCGCGAGCACATTCGCCATACTGAGCGCGCCGGCAGAAAAGATTATGGTAAGAAAGTTTATTTGCTTTAGGGCTTTGCCTTCGAGCACGCCCATACGCGGAAAGACGAGAAGAAGACCGATGCCGACGGTAATGACCGCAGGGCTAATGTGATGAATCGAGTCTTTTGACCAGAGCCCAATGGCGAGGAGTAACCAGGCGAGAGCTCGTTTTTCCTCTCCGCTCCACGATCCCAGCGCTCGGCGTGAAATTTCCAAATATCCTTTCCCGTCAGGCAGCTCGTTTCTTTCTGGGGGAAACAGCCACTGAATCATCCACCATGAAACTGCTATCGTGACAACAGCCGCGGGCAGGAAGGCGAGCAGCCATTCACTCCAGAGTATTTCGATCCCGGTTTGATCCTCGATGATTCCCCGGGCAAGAATACTGGCTGCGCCGGATAAAATCATGCGGTCAAAAAGCGCGCACGTATAGGTAAGAATCAAAAACAAGCCCTTTCCCACATTGCTTCCGGCTCCCAGCCCGAAAGCCGAGACGATGCCGATCACGATAGGGGCAACCACCGTGAGTCGCGCCATCCCCGACGGGATAAGAAAATTGAGCAGAAAGGCAAGCGTAACAACGCCGAGAATCAGTTGAGAATACGAAACGCCAACTCTCTGCATCACCAAATAACCGAACCGCTTGGACAAGCCCGTACGCGAAGCGGCCTCACCCATCAGCAGCGCGCCGAAAAGGAACCACGGAGTCGTGCTGGCAAAGCCGCTAAAGGCCACAGCCGGCTTTACGACTTCAAGCGCCCAGAACAGGTAGCATCCGATCAAAGCGGTCACTGCATGCTCAACCGGCTCGGAGATCCAGTAGATGACCATGAAGGTGACAACGGCAAATACTTTCTGGATTGTCGGTTCGAGCCCAAGCGGGAGCAGCCAAACTACTATCCCGGCGACAGGACCGAGAAAGGCGACAAGAAAACCGTGACCGGCGATCAGCGCCAGGCGCGGGTCGAAGACCGTAGCCTTGTCTACAAGTTCAACGCGGGCAGCTTTCATTGTCGTTTATCCGTTGGCGGTTTTACATGAGCAACCGATATGCCACCGCGCGATGCTGTTTTTGGCTTGTAAACCCCCGAATTTCCTTGAGGTGTGAGCGAGCCTCGGCGGGAAAAAACCCAGAGCGTCTCTTTTCGGATACCGTGACGAGCAGAAAACGATACTTGGAATTATCAGGGCGCAGCCTGAATTCACTGACCGAACTTCTCTTTTCTGATCCCCTGGATTGGGACCGTGTGTTGCAGGCCATTCAATCCCGCTAATCATCTTTACGTTCTAGAAATCATCCGTGTAGCATGGATAACAGCAAAAAAACCCGAACGTGAATGCGAGTTTCGCCGTACGGGTTTTCCCGTACAGCCATTGACAGGAGCAGGGATTTTTCATTAAATCGGCAGACCTATAGGCCAATCGAGAAGCGCTGCGTCGATTTGTCTGCGAGCCTGTTCCTACGTATTCGCTATGACGGCCATGTCACGCTTGAAGCGACAGGATCTGAAGGAGGCGCTTGAGTTCCTGAAAGACGCATACGCGTTGCGCGACTACGACACCTTCGGCAACTATCTCGTTTCATCGCTTACCAAAATCGTCAAATCGGAAGCCGCCGGATTTCACCCTGTGGGACCGGGCAAGAAACTCACCAAGGTGACGCGGCACATGGCTACGCCTTTTCTAAACCCGCCGGACTTGTTTCAGGACCGGGGAGTACAGTTCTACATTGAGCACTATCCCAAGTATCCTCTGGCGGCTATTCAGTCTCGAACATCAAGCAGTGAAGTCGTCAAAATCTCCGATCTCTTCACCACGCACGCATGGCAGCGTGCGGAGTTCTACAACGAAGTGTTTCGTCCCGTTCGCCTGTGGGACCAAATAATGCTTAGCCTCGGACCTCCGAAGGCGCCCATAATGGACAAAGCGATCGCGCTTAACCGGTCAAAGCCTTTCACCGAGCGCGACCGGAGCATACTTCACCTGCTCCGTCCCCATTTACGACAGGCTTTATTGAATGCTCAGGCGATCACGAGAATGCAGAAGGAGTTGGATGTCATACGACAAGCTGTTGAAGCGGTGGATCGAGGTATTGCGGTGCTGGCGGAGTCGGGGCGTATCGGCTTGATTACGTCTAAAGCGCGCCAGTTGGTTACAGAGTACTTTACAGCGCCGCGCGCGGATCGTTTGCCTGAAGCCCTGGACAGCTGGGCGCGCTATCAGAAGTCGTTGCTCGCCGAAAAAGATGACATTCCTGCTTCGATCAAGCCGCTGGTTGTGACAAGAGACGAGAAAAAGCTTCTGGTAAGGTTGCTTCCAAACGGCTCAGGACACGTGTTGCTTTTGGAAGAGAGGCAGCCCGAGACGTCGCTGGAACTGGCACAGGAGAGGTGGGAGCTTACGAAGCGCGAGGCGGAGGTGCTCTACTGGGTAGCTCAGGGCAAAACGAACATTGAGATCGGAACGATCCTTGCCACCCGGCCCAAGACGGTGGAGAAGCACCTGGAGCGCGTCTATCAGAAGATGGGCGTGGAGAACCGCACCGCCGCCGTGCGGCAAGTGCTGGAGACACAATCATAGTCGGTTGCTGAAAGTCCTACCGTTCACCCTTCGAGAGCCTCAGGGCGAACGGTGAGGGCGAAATTATAAGACTATCCGTTCGTGCTGAGGCTCTCGAAGCACGAACACTATTTTTCTCAGAAACCTACTCAGGGAGATCGAAAAGGAAAGACGTTAATGTTCGCACGAATGGCTATCGCGCTTCTTTTCGCAAGCGGGCCGGCCCTGAACCTGACCGGTCTCACGCCCGAGGAAAAGGGGCGCGTGGTCGCTTTCGAGATGGAAAGAAGAAATTTCGATGGCTACGGAGATCTCACCTTCGAAGAGGAGATGATTGTCGAAAACCGCTATGGACAAAAGGTTGCGCGGCAACTTTCAGTTTTCGCGCTGGAAGCTCCGGGAGACGGTGAAAAGGTTCTGGTTGTTTTCAGCGACCCGGCTGACGTCAGAGGAGTCGCAGCGCTCGTGCACACACATAAATCGAGCCCCGACGACATGTGGATGTATATCCCTCGGTCGGAAAGAGTTCGGAGGGTCAGCGCCGAGAACAAAGGCGGTTCTTTCATGGGGACCGATTTCGCGAATGAAGACATAACGCATCCCGAGCCGGAAAAATTTACGGGCTATCGCTGGCTCCGGGACGAAGTCTACAAAGGGCAGAAGTGCTTTGTTGTCGAACGCTCACCACTCGAAAAGAGTTCGATCTATACGAAGCAGGTCATGTGGATCGACCAAGATCATTATCGGGTTCTGAAAGCCGAGCTCTATAACAGAGAACAACAGCACGAAAAGACGCTTCACTTTTTGGGATACAAGAGATACCTGGAAAATCACTGGCGGCCGAGCGAGTTCAGGATGGTCAATCATTTTACCGGCAGTACCACGCGACTGATCACTAAGGATTGGCGATTTCGCGTGGGGCTTAAAGACAGTGACTTTACGACCAACGGCCTAAGAATACCGCGTTAGCGAGAAAGCACGGGCAGAGAGGTGGAAGCGCTAAAGAGCCGAGACTTAAGAGCCGCGCTCGGATTTCTGGAAGACGCCTACGCTATCCGCGACTACAATACATTCGGCCACTACGTGGTTTCCGCGCTTCCCAATATCGTTCAATCCAAATCCGTAGGATTTCATCCTTTTCCACCGGGTAAGAGACGCATACAGGTGACCAGATGCGCGGGTACGCCTTTTCTGAACCCGCCGGATTTGTTTTTGGACAGGGGCCTCCAGTTTTACGTTGATCACTTCGCCACCTATCCGCTGGCTTCTATTGTTTTACAGACGCCAAGTGGTGAAGTCGTAAAGATATCTGATTTTTTCAGCGAGCGGGTATGGCAACGAAACGAATGGTATAACGAAGTGTGTCGTCCTGTTCGCCTGTGGGACCAAATCATTTTTAACCTTGCGCCTTCTGATAGTCCATTGGTCTGCGATCTCGTTGCTCTCAATGCGCCACGCGCGTTCACCGAGCGTGACCGCAGCATGCTCCACTTGCTGCGCCCTCATTTAAGGCAGGCTTTACTGAACGCTCAGGCGATCACGAGAATGCAGGAGGAGCCGGATCAGGTTCGGAAGGCTGTTGAGGCGATGGATCGAGGTATTGTCGTGCTGGCGGAAACGGGGCGTATCGGCTTGATTACGTCTAAAGCGCGCCAGTTGATTACAGAGTACTTCGCATCGCCGCGCGCGGATCGCTTGCCTGAAGCACTGGACAGCTGGGCGCGTTATCAGAAATCGTTGCTCGGCCAAAAAGATGACATTCCTGCTTCGACCAAGCCGCTGGTTGTGGCAAGAGACGAGAAAAAGCTTGTGGTGCGGTTGGTTCCGAACGGTTCAGGGCACGTGTTGCTTTTGGAAGAGAGGCAGCCCGAGATTTCGCCTGGAAACAATGCAGCAAAATTGGGAGCTCACGAAGCGCGAGGCGGAGGTGCTATATTGGGTCGCGCAAGGGAAAACGAACGTTGAGATCGGAACGATCCTTTCCACCCGGCCCAAGACCGTGGAGAAGCACCTGGAGCGGGTCTACCAGAAGATGGGGGTGGAAAACCGTACCGCCGCGGTAGTGCAAGTCCTTAACACGGCGGTGGGCTCTACGTCTGATGTTCAGCATCCGCTGAATGATTCAAACCGCACTTGGCCAAGCTGGTGACAGTCACGAGTTCGATGCCGTTGTGCGAGCATGACAGCGAGATCAGGGCCCCAAGACCCTGACGACACTCAGTCGAGCAATGTTTCGTCCGGTCTTTATGATCGTGGGGATCTTCTTCGTAGGCGTCGGTGGAAGTCCCCTGTTAGCGAACGAGCTTAGAGGGTTTCTCGAGTTCGAAAGCCGGTTGTTCTTGCATCCGCCGATCCACCCCGGGCAGGAAAGGCATAGTTTTTCCCTTCGCGGCGAACCGCAGTACTTTCACAGGTTTGGGAATCAAAGCGTCTTCAGCTTTATCCCGTTCGCCCGGGTGGACAGCGCAGATTCGCGCAGAACGCACTTTGATGTGCGGGAGTTGATCTATATCTGGCCCAAGGATTACTGGCAAGTAAGAATAGGCGTTGGCCGCGTGTTCTGGGGCGTGACCGAGACTCAGCACCTTGTGGATATCGTCAATCAAACGGATTTCCTGGAAGACATCGACGGCGAAGACAAATTGGGGCAGCCGATGGTGAACCTTTCGCTCGCTTCCAATTGGGGTATCTTCGACTTCTACTTGCTACCCTACTTCCGGGAGAGAACTTTTTCCGGTCGCGGCGGGCGTCTACGGCCGTCAATTATCGTCGAGCCGGACAAAGCGAAGTATGAGAGTTCAGCCGGGCAGTACCATACGGATTTCGCTTTCCGTTATTTTCACACAATCGGCAAGTGGGATTTCGCGCTGTCCCAATTCGTGGGTACCGGGCGAGAACCGAGTTTTAGGTTGGGGCTCAGAAAAAACGGCAAGCCGTTTCTGTTCCCCTTCTATGAACAAATTTATCAAACCGGGCTGGAATCATTGTATGTCATCGGGAGCTGGATCTGGAAATTGGAAGCGATCTACCGAAGGGGTCAAGGCGATGAAGATTTCTTTGCCTGGACGGGCGGTTTCGAATACACGTTCTCCGGAATTGTTGGAACGGGAATGGATCTGGGGCTTTTGCTAGAGTGGTCGTATGATACACGAGAAGAACTGGCAACGACCCCTTTGCAGAATGACTTGGCTTTTGGTTTACGTCTCGGGGTGAACGATGTCGAAGGGAGCACGGCTCTTTTTGCCTTTGCGCAGGACCTGGAGGCAAATTCGCAATTCCTTTTCCTAGAGGCAAGCACTCTGCTGAGCGAACATTGGCGCGCGACACTCGACCTGCGCGCCTTCTTTCCGGGCGGTCGGAGCGACTTGCTCCACGATCTCCGTCAAGACGACTTCATCCGCATCGGTCTCGCCTATTATTTCTAGATTCTCATTTTTGGATGGGCCTGGTGATCGAACAGGAAACCCCACCACTCGTCGCGTGCCTTTATAGCCGATATTTCCCCTACAGCGCGGTGTCGCGCTAGTGTGGTGTGTCTCTGAAATCCGCTGAATAAGTAATGTCATTCTGAGCCGAAGGCGAAGAATCTCTAACGCCTTTCAGATCTTTCACTTGTTTAGGATGACAAAGGCCCAGCCATCGTTTTTTCGTCTTCGACCAAAGGGCGGTTCCTCCACCGTCAACGTGCTGCGGGCCGGCCGATCTGTAGCCGTCATCTCATCGGCGAAGGTTGGTTTTCAGGCGGGACTAACGGCAAGTACAAACGAAATGTCGCCCCACGCCCGGCCTCACTATCCACTTCGATAAATCCACTGTGGTTTGTCATGATTCCGTAAACGATCGCCAGCCCGAGACCCGTTCCCTCCCCAATTCCCTTGGTTGTGAAAAAAGGCTCAAAGATTCGCTTGTAGATACTTTGATCCATTCCCACTCCTGTATCACTAACCTCGATGGCTATATATTGCGTTGCCGTGGCACCCGTGTGTCGCTTTTGAACTGTACTTCCGTCAACCGACTTAGTGCTAATCGTTAGCTGGCCGCCAATCGCCATCGCGTCACGAGCATTAAGACAGAGATTGAGCAGCGCCTGGCTGATCTGGTTTGGATCTGCCACGACAGATGGCAGTTGGGGATCGAGAGCCAGTGAGAGCTCTATATCCTTTGGAAACGTCTGCTTGAGTAATTTGGTTAGGTCAAGAATCACATGATTAGCATCGGCGGAATTCAAATGAGCCTGAGTCTTCCGTGCCAGCGTGAGCAATTCCCGGACCATAGACGCCGCGCGTTTTATGGTTTGGTCAATGACTTCTAAATCCTCGGCGACACTCTGAGCCCTTGAAGAACGCCGGCGGATCAGCTGAGCAGATCCGCTGATGATATTGAGAATGTTGTTGAACTCGTGCGCAATTCCGCCCGCCAGGGTGCCGAGGCTTTCCATCTTCTGGGACTGACGGAGCTGCTCTTCGAGCTTTTTTTCTTCTTCTATTTCTCTCACGAGCGCGGCTTGCGCTTGCTGCAAATCAGCCGTGCGCTCCAGAACTCGGGTCTCCAGCTCCTCGTTGGCTTTTGCCAATTCCTCCTGGGCTTGGCGCAACGCGGCCTCGGCCGCCTTCTGCTCGCTGATATCGGTGATGGAGGCAATCCATCCGCTAACATCTCCGTGCTCGTCCCTGTCGGGCGTGTAAGCCACGCGTAGAAAGCGCGCGCCGATTCGCTCAAACGGTATGTGTGCCTCATATGCGACGGGTTGTCCTTGCAGTACAGTTTCGACGTAGGGGTGAATGGTTCGGAAAGCTTCCCTGCCCATGATTTCCTCGATGAAATTACCTATGACCTGTTCAGGTCTAAGGCCGAGCATTTCAGCGTACGCGCGGTTCACGAACTTGTACCTCAGTTCGCGACTGCATTGAGTTAGCAGTACCGGAGTAATGTTTGTAATAGTGTTGAGTTGGCGCTCTTTGGCTCGGAGGAGGTCCTCGCCCCGCTTCCGCTCCCTAAACTGCCCGAGCTGACTGCCGATATCGGCGGCTATTTGGAGAAAATGGTCGTCCGGCTCTCGAACCTCTTGGCTGAAGCATTCGATGACGCCGACAACCTCGCTTCCCAGTTTGATCGGGAAACCGAAGGCGGCATGCAAGCATTCCTTGGTCGCGATAGGCGCGCGCGGAAAATTGTTGTCCTGCGTGACGTCGGGAATCCATGCCGGCTTGGCGCTACTCCAGACCCGTCCCGGCAGACCGATTCCGGGCGCGAATCTGATTTGCCGCGTGACGCTTTCAAACTCGGGTACGTGGGTGCCTGGAATATGCCAGACTTCCACACAAGCCAATTCATTGGCGGCTTTGTTCACGTTCCAAATCGCACCTATCTCCCATCCGGCCTTCTCACACAAAACGCGGACGATTTTGGGAGCGGCTTCTTTAAGAGCTGGAGACTCCGCAAGGATGCGGCTCACCGAATCTTGAACGTGCAGACGTTCCTCGGCTCGCTTGCGCTCTGAAATCACCGCAGCCAAAACCAGTGCGGCCATGGAGAGGGTACCGACGAAAGCCTGCAGAAGTAGAAGAGATTCATTGGGGTTTATTGTCGCAAACGGGCCGAGCCCTTTTAAAGTGCCCACCAGGGCGAGCCCGGAGATTACGAACGCGGAAGTCACCCCGCCACGCTGACCAAATCGGAATGTCGCCCACAAAAGAGGCAGAATGGCGGTGTACTCCATGCCGGAAGGAATTCCTCCCAGGAATACGATACGCCCAACTAGAATCAGCGCGAATAGCAAGCCGGCCGCTTCAACCACGCGTATAGTTTTAAAGCGGGGATAAGGCTGGGTCACCCAAACCACCACCAGCGGCGCGACCAGTAAATCGCCGACTGTGTCCCCGAGCCACCAGGTCAGCCAAATGACAGGATATTGTTCCCAGCGAGCGAAACCACCCAGGGTGAGACTGGTGACACCGAAGGTCGCGCTGACCACTGTGCTCAAGGCCGCGGCGAGGGCAAATTTGAAAATGTTGGGCGCTTGTTCAAAGGCTCTCAACCCATTGGCGAAGCGGTTGACCAACCAAGCCCCCGAAAGCGCTTCGAGGCTATTTGCGGCAGCAATCCCCAGCGTTGTCGCCAGCGAACCTTGCGTGGTGATGTTGACCAAGAACGCGCCGAGAAAAATTCCTGGCCAAGCTCGGTATCCCCACAAGAGTAGAATCGCCAGCGCTATGCCGCTGGGAGGCCAAACCGCCGAAGCGCTCGCATGGAGAAAGGCCAACGACAGGCCGAGCTTGCCGGCACAAAAGTATAGAACCGCGACGCTCAAGACCGATGCGAGGGTGCGCAAAGGAGGGGTTGTGTTTTGGTTCATTCGATCGTGGCGTAGTCCGCAAGGGAATAGGCCGTTGATTAAACCCGTTAAGTGGGCGGGGATGGGCTGGATTATGATCCGTGCTTTACCTTTCTTTGTCAACCTTCCGGGAACGGTGTCGCAGGCGAATCAAGGCAGCGCGGCGGCCTTGACGTGTTGTCATGACAGCATCGATGTCGTAGTAAATAGCGCCGGCCAAGCTGCCGAGAAAAGGCCGGCTCATTCCCGGCGACGCGCGTTTCATGAACCAGCACGCGCCAGGACCTTTCAAAGTTTGCACGCCGGCGGCCACGCAGTAACTCAGATGGCAGTGCCATCAGGATCCGCGCGCCTGCATGCGAGAGAGCGGCCGGTTGGGTCGATGTTGATGTGTTTGGATTGGAGTTAGTGGATTAGACGGTATCTTGCGGGGCTATTTGTTTGGCCACGGAAAGGAAAATATCTCAAAACATTATGAGGACGAATCCCGCCGATGCCCGCGGCTCACGCGGGAAAATTTTTTCACTACAGCTAGTGTGGTGTCTCCGAAGTGCGTTAATAATTTCGGCTTCCAAAGGTGTCATCTGCGTCCTTCGACCTCGCTCAGGATAGACTCCGTGAAGGATCTGAAAGGTGTTAGAGATTCTTCGCCTCGGCTCAGAATGACATTACCTATTCGGATTTCTGGTTCGGCTCTTGTTTTTCCTGAGCCATGCTTCAATTGCGTTTTTATTGAACCGCCATTGATTGCCGACTTTAAAGGCGGGGATTTTCCTTTGAGCGACAAGCCGATAGAGAGTGAACTTATTTATCCTGAGATAAGCTGCAACTTCTTGAAGAGTCAGCAAAGCGGCTGCGTTTTGGCGACGACGAGCCATGGGAATGTACAGAGCAACTGGCACGCCATTATGCGTTTGACGGCACTGTTTGGCCGTTTCTTGCCCAATGAGGCAGCGGAAGGAGCAATTTTGCGTTGAGTCACGTCGCCGATACAAGATGAAGATGTCTTAATTTCTTACACCTCTCCGCTGCGTCCGGCGCTGATAATCTGCTAAACCTACATGATTGCTCCATTTTCCAACTCGTGCAAGGCGTTAACCGAGTTTACAATCTGGTGTAACCCTCGTTTGCCCGGCGTTTTTTACTCTCGTTTAGCAATTTCTCTTGATTTTCAGGAAGTCTAAGGCTTTATTGCTTTTCAATCACGCGTTTCATACACTTGCTTTAAGCATATGAACAGCAATAAGGGTTACCGCCAATCGAAAGCAGGAACGGAGCAGCGTCTGCTTGAGGCGGCGGGAGAGATATTTGCCGAGTATGGGTACCAATCGGCCACTACCCGGCAAATCTGTGAAAGGGCCGGAGCGAATATCGCGGCGGTCAATTACCATTTCGGCGACAAAGAAGGCCTCTACATGGCGGTGCTTCGCTCTGTGCCTAAGGCGCATGCGATGAAATATCCGCCCAATGTCGGCCTGAGTCCTGCGGCGGGCGCGGAGCACAGACTGCGCGCTTACATCCAATCTTTGCTGCATCGCGTTTTCGATGAGGGACGCCCGGGCTGGCACACGAAAATCATGACGCGGGAAATGATCGAACCGACGCGTGCTCTTGATATGCTGGTGGAAGAAGTCGCCCGCCCCATTCACCAAGAGCTTGCATCTATTATCCGGGAAGCGCTTGGTTCGCGGGCCAGCGCTGCCGCCGTGCGCCTGTGCACGCTGAGCATTTTGAGCCAGTGTGTCTATTACCACCATGCTCGGCCGGTGATCAGGAGACTGTACCCTGAACAAAACTATGGGCCGGAAGACATCGAGCGGTTGGCCGACCATATAATCAAATTTTCGCTCGCGGCATTGAAAGAATTTTCAGGGCCACAAGAAGACCGGCCGCGATGAATGACTTTCTTCTAGTACCGTTCGCTGGGGATAATCGATGAAATCCAGTCGCGTGGGAATTGCAAAGCCTTTCTTTATCCGCCGCAAAGGCAGTTCCATCGTGTTGCTCCTTCTGCTTGCTTGCGCAATGGTGGCGGTCGGACTCACTGCGTGTGGCGGCGATCCCCCGGCCACGGCCCTTCCGGAAAGCGCTACCGCGCTACGACAGGTGCGACTTGCCCCGGCTGCGCAAATTAGTGTGGCCCGCACAGTTAGCGCTACGGGGACGCTCGCGGCCGAAGACCTGGTGGTCTTGGGCGCGAAGGTTGTTGGCCGTCTTAGCGAGATCAGCGTCGATCTCGGGAGCCGCGTACGGAAAGGCCAGGCGATCGCACGCATCGACCCGGAAGATTACCGGTTGCGCGTGAATCAAGCCAAGGCGGCTCTCCAGCAAGCGAGGGTGCGCCTGGGGCTGCCCCCCGAAGGGACGAGCGATAGCATTAACCCAGAGGAAGCGGCGCTCGTACGCCAAGCGGCGGCGCTGCTCCAAGAGGCCCGCTTGACGCATGATCGGATGATGGAACTTTGGGAGCGAAAGTTCATAGCGCGCGCCGAGCTCGATGCGGCAATTTCTCAATTTGCGGTTGCGGAGGGGCGTTACCAGGATGCCCTCGAGGAGGTCCGGCAGCGGCAGGGTATGCTCTTCCAGCGCCGCTCCGAGCTCGAGATCGCCCGCCAACAGCTTGCCGACACTGTCATTGTTTCACCGATGGACGGAGCCGTGAGCGAACGGCAGGCATCTGTAGGTCAGTACCTTGCGGCAGGGACGCCCGTGGTGACACTGGTGCGCATGGATCCGCTGCGACTTCGACTCGCTGTGCCTGAGCGCGAAGCGGGGTTGGTGCGAATCGGCCAGACAGTAGAGCTTACGGTCGAGGGCGATCCTGACAAATACCGCGGCCGCGTCGCGCGTCTTTCTCCTGCCATCTCGGAGGATAATAGAACCTTGCTGATTGAGGCGGAGGTTCCAAATGCCAATGGCGCGCTTCGCCCGGGGTCCTTTGCGAAAGGGGATATCATCGTCGAGGCCGGCCAGCAGATTGTCGTGGTCCCGCGCAACTCCATCGTGACGTTTGCAGGAATCGAAAAGATCCTGACGGTGGCCCAAGGCAAAGCAGTCGAGAAGCGCGTGCGCACGGGCCGGCGGATCGGCGAGCAAGTCGAAATCGTTGAAGGTGTTTCGGTGGGTGAACGGGTCGTCGTGCAACCTGGGAATCTCGTGAGCGGCCAGCCCGTAACCGTAGTAAACTGATGCAAAAACTGGCGGAAATCTGCATCCGGCGACCCGTATTTGCTTCGATGATCATTCTGGCGCTGGTGGTTGTCGGTGCGACGAGTTATTTTCGCCTGGGCGTAGACCGCTTTCCTTCCGTGGATCTGCCCAACGTAACTGTCCGGACCTCGCTTCCCGGCGCCTCGCCGGAAGAAATCGAAACCGTCATCTCTCAGCCCATCGAGGAGGTCGTCAATACCGTTGAAGGAATCGATGAGCTGCGTTCCATTTCCGGCCAGGGGGCGTCCTTCGTGATTGCCACTTTTAATTTGGAACGCGATATCGACAGCGCCGCCCAGGATGTGCGGGACCGCGTCGCTACGGTGCTAAGACGGTTGCCCCGCGACACTGACCCACCGGTGATTTCGAAATTCAACAACGAGGACTCGCCAATCCTCACGATTACCGTTTCGGGCGATCGATCCCCCCGGGAGCTAACGGAAATCGCCGACAAAATCGTCAAAGTGCAACTCGAGCGGGCCGCCGGAGTGGGTGAGGTGCGCCTTGTGGGCGAATTGGAGCGGGCGATCAATATTTGGGTGGACGCGGACCGCCTCGCCGCTTATCAAATTCCCATCACCGCGGTTCGCGACGCTATCCAGCGGCAGAATGCCGATACTCCCGGCGGCAACGTTACCGACGGCGCGTATGAGGAGGTGCTGCGCACGATGGGGCGTATCCGCGACCCCCGGGCTTTTAACGATCTCGTGATCACAAGCGTGAACGGCGTGCCCATTCGCGTCCGGGACATCGGCTGGGCCGAAGACGGAACGAAGGAACAGCGCTCCATCGCGCGCCTCAACGGCGTTCCTACAGTCCAGGTCCAAATTCGACGCCAGTCCGGCGCCAACACGATCGCCGTTATCGAGGCTGTGAAAGAGAACCTTGCACGGCTCTCTAATCAGTTGCCGGCGGACGTCAAAGTCGAGATTATCCGTGACCAGTCACGCTACATCTATTCGGCTTTGCACGAGATTACTGTCCACCTGATCCTGGGCAGTATTCTCGCCTCGCTTGTCGTGCTGGCATTCATGCGTAACTGGCGCTCTACCGTAATCGCCGCGGTAGCGATTCCCGCCTCAGTGGTGTCCACTTTCGGCATGATGTGGGCGCTCGACTTTACGCTCAACAGCGTGACGATGCTCGCGCTGGTTTTGATGGTGGGCATCGTGATCGATGACGCCATCGTCGTATTGGAAAACATCTTCCGTTTCGTCGAAGAGAAATCCATGAAACCTTTTGAGGCCGCGCGCGCGGCAACCGCGGAAATCGGAACCGCGGTCATGTCCACGACTTTGAGCCTGGTGGTGATCTTTGTCCCTGTTTCTTTCATGTCGAGCATTTCCGGTCGTTTTCTTTACCAGTTCGGGCTTACCGCTGCAGTAGCGGTGCTGGTCAGCTTGCTGGTTTCCTTTACCTTGACACCCACGATGAGCGCTCGCATGCTGCGTGCCCAGGATACCGGGTCGGGAGGCGATCACGACGTGGCGGGGTCGCGGCGGGGTTTCTACGGATGGATCGAACGCCGTTATGAACGCTTGCTCGCCTGGTCCATGATGCACCGTGCCGTTGTCATGGGAGTAGCTGCGATGGTGGCGCTGTCTTCCATTCCTCTCTACACCCTCGTGCAGCAGGAATATATTCCGACCAACGTAGATGAGGCAGAGTTCGACGTGAACATCAGGGCGCCCGAGGGCACCAGCCTCGCTGCAATGGATGAGATTGTGCGCGCGGTGGAGAGCGAGTTACGCGCCGTGCCTTTTGTTCGCTTGATGCTTTGCGATGCGGGCGGGAGCTTCTTGTCAGGCGTGGTTACAGGCGGCTGCTACGTGCGCATCGCGCCCCACGAAGAGCGGATCTTCTCCCTCGGCCGGCTCTGGCGCGAGACCTTGAACGGCCACCCCTGGATCGCCTTCAGCAACACGTCGCAGCGCGACGTGATGCAGCAAGTTCGCGCCCGGCTGGCCAAATTCACCGATTTGCGCACCTCGGTCCGTAACCTGAGGTCCTTCAACATCGGCAGCGGCAACTGGGATATCGACTTCGTGTTGCGAGGTCCGGATCTTGAGGCGCTGGCGGCTTATGCCGATGCACTGCGAATCCGGTCGAAAGCTCTGGGTATCATCGATGCCGATACGACCCTCAAGCTCGACAGGCCAGAGCTGCGAGTCATCATTGACCGCAAGCGCGCCGCCGATCTCAACGTGGATACAGAACATATCGCCACAGCCTTGCGTCTTATGGTCGGTGGCGACGAGGAAGTGTCGCGCTTTCACGACCCTACAGTGAACGAACAATACGACGTGCAGCTTCGCCTCACGCAACAAGACCGCGACAACACCGCCACGATTTCGCGGCTTTATGTGCCGCGGGGCGGTGCCGGCCTCGTGCGGCTCGATAACCTGGTGAAGGTCGAATCCGCTCAAAGCGCCTCGCGTATCGACCGGCTGGATCGGCAGCGTCAGGTGAGCTTGCGGGCCCAGATCGCGCCCGGATTCGCGCTCGCTGATCGTCTCGAGGCCTTGCGAGCGGCGGTGCGCGAAATGAACCTCCCCATCGATTACACGACCACTGTTTCCGGCCGAGGACGTGAGCTGGAACGCACATTTAACGAGTTCTTGTGGGCATTCCTCCTGTCCATCATCTTTATGTATATGATTCTCGCCTCCCAGTACGAAAGCACCATCCATCCACTGACGATTCTGCTGTCGCTGCCGCTCTCGGTGCCGTTTGCGATGCTCTCGCTGTGGTGTACCGGCAATACCCTGAACCTCTATTCCGCACTTGGCATCCTGGTGCTCTTCGGCGTCGTGAAGAAAAACGCGATTTTACAGATCGATCACATGAACCGGCTGCGCGCGGCAGGAATGGACCGCCTGGCGGCGATCATGCGGGGCAATCGTGACCGGCTGCGACCGATTCTAATGACGACTCTGACCCTGGTCGCGGGCATGTTACCGCTCGCATTGGGCTCGGGGCCCGGCGCCGAGGAGCGACGCGCGGTCGCCATCGTTGTCATCGGCGGGCAAACGATGTGCTTGCTGCTCACACTTCTGGTTACGCCGGTGGCTTACTCGATCTTCGAGGACGCCGCCCAGAGGCTCGGCTGGCGGAGCTTATCGAGCAGCCGTCGTATGGCCGCGCTGCGGCAACGTTTCGCCCACCGCTGGACCGCCAAGCTTAAACAATAGTCGCGCACAACAGGCGGGCGCTTGCGGAAATAGCCGGGCGGTTCTGTTCTCAATACTCCGTGAAGGATCTGAAAGACTTTAGAGATTGTTCGCCTTCGGCGCAAAATGACGTTATCTATTCAAGGATTTCGGAGACACCACACTAGCAGGCTGAAAAAGACTGGGAATGCTTCGAGAGCCTCATACTTCGTCAGGCTCAGCAGAACGGAAAATCATCAACAATATCAAGTCCCGGCCGTTCGTCCTGAGCACCGTCGAAGGACTCCGAAAGGGTTTTTCATCAACCTGCTAGACTAGGCTAGGCTAGATTCTTGAATGGTCTCATCTTTCTAGGGCCGCATCTGAACAAGATTGGCCGGTTTTGGCGCCTTTTTTACTGACCCGGAATGGAAATCGCTGGGAGATCTTCACGGTTAAAGATTGCCGACACCCAGCCTGAGTCAAACGCAAAAGCCGATGCCATCTCGCAGCGCCCAGTAGCTGTGTGTTGCCGGTCGTGAGACCTAAAGACAGCCCGGCCCGGTGTTGCGCAACCGCCAATCTCGAGAATCTTTCGACTCCTGGTAAAGGGCTTCTCTTCCCCACTCCCTCCGCTCGTCGTGCAAAAGGAGAGGCCTGCGAGTTCGTGCTCATCGTTCGCCAAATATGGGCAGTGTCAGGGAAGTTTCCTTTATTCATGTTTGTTCTGTTTGCTTTCTTTAAGAGCTTTCTCCGCCTCTTGGACTCCTTCCATCAGATAGCTCATGTCGAATTCGGGCAGCGGATGGCCTGTTTCCAGAAACGTCTTGAGGCTGCTGAGGATCACCGGCCAGCCTCGACGGCCCCCTTCGAGGATTTTATCGTCAATGGACTCCTGGTGAGATTCCGTCATCGTGAGGCGCACGACATCGCCAAGCGGGTCGAGTTGAAACGTCACGAGGTTTTCCGGCAATTTCCGAAATTCTTCATGCCACTCGACATGCCACGTAATCGAGAGCAAATGCGGCGGGTCGCACTTCAGCACCTTGCCCTGGACATCGAGTGTGCCGTCCGGCCGCCAGTATTTGACGACCGAGCCGATCTTCCAATCCGACTCGACCCGTGCGCCGAAGAAATACTGCCGCGTGAACTCAGGACTCGTGAGGCCCGTCCAAAGTTTCTCGGGCGTAGTGACGATGTAGGTGACGTATACCGTCTTGGGTTGCCATTCCATCTTTCTTCTCCTTTTGCATTTATTTGTCTTTGTTTTCTTCGAGGCCTCTCTTGAGTCGACTCACTGCCCGCAGGCAATGACTCAAAAGGGCTGGAACAGCTCAATCGGATTGCCGGACGGATCCTCGATAAGGATTTGCTTGCCTCCGTTGCCGGTTACGATGTCGTTGCGGAACCGCCCGCCTGCACTCTTCAGTTTCTCGACGGTAGCTTCCAGGTCCTCGACTTCGATCTGGATACGGTTCCAGCCACCCGGAGCAGGAAGCCGACCATCCGGCATGGCTTGTCCGGCCCCGCCGGCGCCTGCTCGATTGAGCAATAGCTGTAAATCTCCTCGCGACAAGCTCGCGAAGCCCGGCGCCGGATGCATGTCGAGTTTGAAACCTAGCATCTCGGTGTAGAAGGGGATCACTGCATCGACATCACTAACGATGTATCGAACATTGACCTTGCTCATGATTTCTTCACCTCCAAGAAATGATTCGGAGAATTGCCGAACTGTTAGTACCTCATGCTAGCGCAAATTAGAGTCGACCAGGCTCTCTGCTAGATGGGCCAAAACCGAGACCTTGGAAGGGCAGCGGGCTGCCAGTCTCGAGAAGGCTCTTGAGGCTCGACACGATGGCCGGCCAACCATGACGCGTGGTCTCCAAGGTCGCGCTCTCTGCCTGGAAATCGTCGTGGGTCAAGATAAGCTTCACGACGGAGCCCATCGGCTGAAGTTCGAAGGTAACCCGAGATCGCCGTTCGCGGTGGTGTTTGTCGCTGATCCGCATGTGAAACGTGTAGGCAAGCAACCGAGGCGGCTGCGACTGCAGTACCTCGCCCTGCCAATCGATTCCGCCATCTTCCCTAACGTGTCGGATGGTCGAGCCGGCTTTCCAGTCGGATTGAATCCGCCTTCCACCCCAATATCGTCGAGTGAATTCGCCATCCGTCAACGCTTCCACAACTTCTCGGGCGTTGTGGCGATGTAGGTGACATAAACGAACTCCGGCTTATCCATCTTTTTTCTCTTTCTTCGACTTATTTATTTTTATCCTCTTCGAGACCCTTCTTGAGTTTGCTCAACGCCCGTAGGCGATGACGCTCGTATTTGCCAATCCATCGTTCATAGATCTCGTTAATCGGTATAGGATTGAGGTAGTGCAACTTCTCGCGCCCACGCCAGACCGTCACCACCAGGTTGGCTGCCTCCAACAAGGCAAGATGCTTGGTTACTGCCTGGCGCGTCATGTCCAGGTGTTCGCAGAGCTCGCTTAACGTTTGCCCGCTGTTCGTATGGAGCTGATCGAGCAGTTTCCTGCGGCTCGGGTCCGCGAGCGCCTTGAACACCTTGTCGATCTGCGTGGCCATCGCATCGACTTATTATGCAACTCTTCGGTTGCATGTCAAGGGAGCGGCCGCGATCGGGTCTTGCTAGGTCCATGAAGGACGATCTCACAGCAGAATCATCCCCGCCCGCCATCGCGTGATGGTGCGCTTCGAAGCTGGCGTTGGCGTCACGGCGGCGTTCGCAAAATTGGGATTTTGCCGCGCGCCGGTGTCGTAGCATTGCACCGTTTTGAGTCCAAGACTACAGGGGAGCCGTCAGATTTCCAGTGGAACGAAATTTGCGCAGGCATCAGTTTGCCGTCGCTCAAGTTTGTACCATGTCGCCAACACTATCCGGCCATCATTGGCTGAACAAATTAACGGTCGGTTTATCAATGTGTTCAATAGCATAAATCCGCCAGCAACGATGGCTTCCCAACTTTAACTTTAGGATGGCATGGCGAAGAGGATCTCACGTAGGCGCTACAGGAGAGGAATTCGAACCCTGGTGGCGGATATCGGTGCCAGCGGTATCAAGGCCCTCATTTTAGATGAAGCAGGGCGTCCGTTAACCGTTCGCAGCCGAATAAAAACGCCATCTTTGTCCACTCCGGCTGCTGTGCTGCGCGTGATCCGGCGATTGGCTAAAAGAGACAAGGCAAGTATGACCGCGTAGCAGTGGGGTTTTCCGGGGTGATCCGCAACGGTATCATTGAGACGGCATCGAATCTGAATGAGAAATGGTGTGGTTTCAGGTTGGCCGAGAAGCTGGAATCGAAGCTACGCAGGCCCGTGCGAGTCGGCAACGATGCTGATCTCCAGGGATTCGGGGCGATCTCCGGACACGGTGTTGAACTTGTGATTACGCTCGGAAATTGGGTTTTCCAAGACAGGGCGAGTGGCATTACTGTTGCGTTTCTTATCGTTATGCCGGGCAACATTCGGGAGTGTCTCGTAAATGACGCGCTCCGGGCGCCCGCGCGTTTTGGTCATTTGATACTTGGCCCATGCCTAAGTCCCTTTTTGGCAGTCATCGAATAAGGCTCGATTCGGCCCTGCATTGCTACAAGGAGCGGCACATGGAACTGCGATGCCATCCGTTGATGTGTTACCACGGCATTTCTAACTGGCCTCCTGTGTGGGTGTGGATTGGCGGAGAAAAGGAAGTCCCAAAGGCCGAGGTCGGAATCCTAACAGATGTCAAATTAGGCACCAACGGACATGGCAATAGATTCTTCTTATTTATCCTAGAAACAGCGATTCGCACGGTGAGAATTCGGTAAGCGCATGATAGAGTGACGGTATTTTTGTTAGGGGAGGTCACCTGATGGGTGCGGCCAAACAGCGGGCGCTGGTAGCACGGCAGCGGGAGGTGAGAACGCTGGGGCTACAG
>JBOHVR010000018.1:0-9492 GCA_050735755.1 Binatia bacterium | reverse complement strand
AACCGGCGCTCGCCCGGATACCGGCGCATCGAGCCGCACATGACGGGAAACAATTTTTATCTCTGGATCGGACAGCACCAAAACGGTCGTTACTCCAAGGCGCATGCCCACGGTTCCGCCGCAGTTCTGATCTGCCTGACAGGAAAGGGCTATACCTACACTTGGCCGGCCACTTATGGTCAAACTCCGTGGAAGGATGGCAAAGCCGAGTTCGTCAAACGCCAGGATTACGAGCCCGTTGGCATGGTGAGCGCGGCTCCCATGGGGGGCAACTGGTTCCATGCCCACTTTGGCACGAGCAAAGAACCTCTGCGCCTCAGCGCATGGTTTGGGCCGAACGCGCCGGGCCGCGAACGCGGCAGGCCGGGTGAGCAAGCCATCGACTATGGCGCAATCGACCTCAAGGACGGCGGCACGGCGATTCCGTATTATGACGAGGATCCGTATCTGCGCAAAGAGTACCAGGAGACCTTGAGCAAAGAGGGCATCGCATCGCGCATGGAGGATTCTCTCTACCGCAAGCCCTAACAGGTTGTTCCGTTCGCCCTGGCCGCGTCGAGGGTGAATGGAGAATTCTCAGCAGCGGTCAAGTTTTCGTTTGCTTTTTCAAACAGGGGAAATTCTGTGGCGACATCATCGCATCAGTCTGGTTTTACCAACGTCAACCGGCACATCGTCGACGAAGACGAGATCAAGCTGACGAGCGTCGGCGTCGATATCGGCTCCTCAACTTCGCACCTCGTTTTCTCCCGCCTCGAGCTGCGGCAGGAAGGGATGCGTTATGTCGTCGTGAAGCGCGAGATTCTCAATGAGTCGGAGATTTTGCTGACGCCTTATATCGACGAGGCGACGATCGACGTCGAGACCTTGGAAAGGTTCATCAACAAGCAATACGAGCGCGCCGGTCTCAGCCGCAACGATGTGGATACGGGAGCGTTGATCTTGACCGGCGTTGCCGTGCGCCGGCGTAACGCGCGCGCCATCGGCGAGCTGTTTGCCGAAGAGGCGGGACGGTTTGTCGCCGTGAGCGCCGGTGACAGTCTTGAAAGCACCATGGCTGCGCATGGCTCGGGCGCGGTGTTGCATTCCAAAAGAACCGGCGGCGTTTGCATGAACGTCGATATCGGCGGCGGGACGAGCAAGATTGCCATCTGCTCTGCCGGCCGGGTTCGCGAAGTCACGGCCATCGATGTTGGCGCGCGCCTGGTCGTGGTGGATGGGAACGGAACCGTCACGCGCCTGGAAGAGGCCGGCCGCTATTTCGGCGCCGCCGCGGGATTGGAGCTGGCGGTCGGAAAAAGAATCGACCGTTCCAAATTGCCCGTGATGGCTTCCGTGATGGCTGATCGGCTCTTCGAGGTGGTGACATTGTCGCCGGTCTCTGCAGAGAACCGCGGCCTCTTACGCATCCCGTCTTTATCTCACAAAGATAAAATCGACGCGATCACATTTTCCGGCGGCGTATCAGAATTCATCTATGATCAGAACCCCGGAGACTTCGGTGATTTGGGATCTTTGCTGGCCGCGGAGGTGAAAAAGAGAGTTCAGCAGTTGAGCATCCCAGTGCTGGAACCCACCGCGCGCATCCGGGCAACCGTTATCGGCGCGTCCCAGTACACGATCCAGGTCAGCGGCAGCACGATCTTTATCGACCCGCTCGAAGCCGTGCCGGTACGCAACGTCCCGGTGGTCGTTCCGGAGTTTCCTTTCGCAAAGGACGCGCTCCACACAACGGAAGTCAGAGACGCTGTCGTGCGCTCTCTGGCGAAACTGGATTTAACCGACGGGAAGCGACCGGTGGCCCTGGGATTTCAATGGGAAGGTTCAGCGACCTTCGCGCGCTTGCAGGCGTTTTGCTCGGGCATCAAGGACGGATTGGAAAAGATTCTTGGCCGAGGTCACCCATTGATGCTTGTCAACGATGGCGACATTGGCGGTATTATCGGCCTGCATTTCAAAGAAGAAATGAAAATGGAAACTCCTGTAATCTCGATCGATGGCGTTTCTTTGAGCGAATTCGACTACATCGATATCGGCGCGCTCATCCCTTCATCAGGCGCAGTGCCGGTTGTGGTTAAGTCTCTGATCTTTCCGAGTTTCGCATAACACATCGAGCGCCACCTTCCTTTCTCACGGCGGAGCACTCGCTCCGAATCCACACCTTAGAGCCGTTGGGTGATATTTGAACAGAGACGAAAGAGATCCGCAAGAGTACCCCTTCGGTGAGCCGATTATCCTTCCGATAGAAGACGCAATCGATTTGCATCCATTCTCGCCGAAGGACATTCCGAGCGTCGTGGAAGAATACCTGGAAGAATGCCGCAAAGCCGGCTTCCGAGAAGTCCGCTTGATCCATGGACGCGGGAAAGGGATTCAAAGGCGAATCATCCGCTCGCTTTTGGAGAAGCACCCGCGCGTGGAATCCTTCACAGACGCTCCCGCCGAGTCCGGCGGCTGGGGCGCAACGATTGTGAAGTTGAAAGTCTAGATCATTCGTCTTGTTCTTATGTTGTCCAGTGCCGTCAGTTAGCCAATGCTCTCGTTTACCTTGACAAGCCCCTGAAAACGCAGGAGAATCGGCCCCTGTTATCGCAATTGTCCGTGGCACGATATGGACCGAACTCGCAGGTGGCGAAGGCGTTGGGGCTTGGGCAAAGCACGAACTTCCTGTTTGGCCTGGAGTACGAGTACGAGGGTGTCGAGATCGCGGAGCCGGACAAGCTGCATTGTTTTATCGATCGGCGTCTGGCGCCCGGATATATCGCCTGGGTCGTCGCGGGGGTTGGCCTTGTTCAGGTTGGTCTGGCGCGGCGTGTTCGCGGTGATCGGTCGGTCGCAACTGCGGCGATGACAGCTTTCTTGGAAAAAATTGCGCCGCTGTTCGATTTCCGTTCCATGCAGCCTGCTGCCGTGCGCGCGGGTATGATTCCATGCGGGGGAGTCGTACGGCCGGTCGCTGGCAGGCGCGTCCTGTTGGTTGGTGACGCCGCGGGCATGGTTTCCCCGGTGACCGCCGGCGGAATTCACACCGCATTAAAGCATGGGTTGGCGGCGGGTCATGCAATCGCCGATTATCTGCCGGCAAGAGCGAGGACCCGAGCGGCTGGTTCGTCGGATCTTATCCGCGATTTCGAGCAAAGCGTCTACTACGTTTTCTCTTCGACCGGTTTCAAAGCGATACGCTGTTCAATTTGCTGCTCGGCACGAAGCCGATGCGCATGGCGGCTGGTATCGTCTATTTTCATCATAAAGGCGTATTCCATCCTGCAGCCGAAAGCGCTCTGGCTCGGACCAAAGGGCAAATCGCAGAAAGGAGGGCTCCGCACTGAGCAAAAGCGCGTGCAAACGGAGCAAAGAGAGGACGAAAAGCATGAGAATTAAGACCGCTCAGGAAAGGAATCGATCATGGAATACACTGTGCTAGGGCGAAGCGGCTTCAGGGTCAGTGTTGCCGGTCTCGGCGCCGGTGGGCCGAGCAGGTTGGGACTGCGCGACGACGGCAACGAACAAGATGCGATGCGGATTATCCGGCAGGCGTTTGATCTGGGCGTAAACCTCATCGACACTGCGGAAGCCTATGGAACGGAAGAAGTCGTGGGCAAAGCCATCAAGAGTCTGCCACGCGATCGGCTCGTAATCTCAACTAAGAAGGCGGTGCCCTCTTTGAAAGCCGAAGAGGCGCGCGGGGAGATGCGCGCCGGTTTGGAGCAAAGCCTGCGGCGCTTGCAGACTGATTACGTGGACATCTATCACCTGCATGGCGTCGAGCAGGCCCAGTATAGCTTCGCTCTCGAAGAGATCGTGCCGGTGCTCCAGGCGATGCAGCGGGAAGGAAAAATCCGCGCCATTGGGCTGACGGAATTCTTCGGCCGCGATCCGCAGCACCAGATGCTGCAGCAGGCTCTACCGGATGATTGGTTTGATGTCGTCATGGTGGGCTTCAATTTGCTGAACCAGTCCGCGCGCGCTCGCGTTTTTCTCGCGACGCGGGAAAAGAATATCGGAGTTTTGATTATGTTTGCGGTGCGTCGCGCGTTGAGCCAACCCGCGCGCTTGAATCAGGTGATGGAAGAGCTGCGGCAGAAAGATCTCGTGGCTCCATCGTGGTGCGGCGGTCCTGAGCCGATGGGTTTCTTAATTCACGAAGGCAAGGCGACAAGCTATCCCGACGCGGCGTACCGTTACTGCCGGCATGAGCCGGGCGCTCATGTCGTGCTCACGGGGACCGGCAATCCGGAACACTTGCGCGCCAACTTGGATTCTCTGGCAAAGCCGCCGTTACCGCAACCGGTGCTGAACAAACTGCAGCAGATTTTCGCGCGGGTCGATTCAATTACGGGAAACTAGAAAGATCAGACAGCGATAGGAGAGAGAGGGGGGAGAGAGACAAGGAGACAAGGAGACGCTTCACCTTCTTCCAAACAGAAGACCGTCAACACCCAAGGTCCTGCCGGGATTCGAGAGCGCGATGACGAGCAAAGAAACAATGAACGTCTGCTGCTGCGCCAGGCTAGCACCCCCCCTCGCCATGCCGGGACCCAGCAAATAGTTAATCATCATAAAGAGACCGACAATGGCGCTGAAGCGGGTCAGGAGCCCCAGGACGAGGCAGAGGCCGACGAGAATTTCGCCGGTCATGACGAGATAACCAAAGATTTCCTGGTTCGGAAAAACCGCGTTTTGCAAAAAACTTTTATACCAGGGAAACACATTCAAATCCGCGAGATTCCCGATCTGGCGTGAAAACCAATCCCGGTGCGGGAAATCACGCAGATATTTATTCACGCCCTGCTGCAGCAGATAATATCCGATCCAAAGGCGCAAAAGAACCACGTAGCCCAAATAGGTCTTTTCTTTGAGGTTCATTGACCCCTTCGCAAGCGCGCGCTCTAGTAATGGTCTTTGAGTTCCCGCACCGTGGCGAACACAGTCAGAGGATCGGTCCCGGTGATCAGAGAATCTCGCTGCAGGGTCTTCTGGATCTCCGCGCTGTGCCAGCGCAAAAAAGGATTTGTTTCTTTTTCTTCGGCCATGGTCGAAGGCACCGTAGACAAGCCCTGAGCGCGCAGCGCTCGGACCTGCGCTATTTTGTTATTCAGGCTTGGATTGTTCTGCTCCAGGGTTAAGGCAAACTCGAGATTTTTCTGCGTGTATTCGTGGCCGCAGTAGACCAACGTGTCGGCGGGCAATTGCGCGAGCTTGGAAAGCGACGCCAGCATCTGCTCCGCGGTACCTTCAAAGAGCCGGCCGCATCCGGCGACAAACAGGGTGTCGCCGCAAAACAGCTTATTGTCGAAGACGTACGCGATGTGGCCTTTGGTGTGTCCGGGAATGAAGAACACTCGGGCACGCAGTTGTCCTACAACGACCTCATCCCCTTCGTCGAGCGGGTCGGTCAATCCCGGAATGCGCTCCTGATCGTTCCGATGGCCGTAAACGCGGAGATTAAAACGCTCCAGCAGAAAAGGATTTCCGCCGGTATGGTCGCGGTGATGATGCGTGTTGAGGATGGACGTGAGCTTGACGTTTTGCGCTTCGACTTGACGGAGCACTGGTTCCCCCTCGGAGGGATCCACGATGGCAGCCTCGTTGGTCGCGGGGCAGACGATCAGGTACCCATAGTTATCCTTCAAAAGAGGAATCTGAATGACTTGCATGGCGCCCTTTCGTTCCTGGGTTATATCCCGATTTCCTCTAATTGGCTATACGATTTTGTTGAGCCATGCAACAAAAGCGCTACGCATGACAAATCCGGCCCATGCGAGGCCTGGTGCGCTTTGTAAATATCGAATCCCATGGGGCCGGCGGTTCATTAGCCGCTTTCCAGATTGGATTTCTGGGCGCGCTTGACCTAACCGTGAATCTGTAATAGTCGTCTCCCATGCTCCGCGCGGGTGTTGGGCACTCGGACAATCCTGTTACCTCAGAGGCCGTTCAGGAGGCCGCTACGACGGCGATGAACCAGCTTGGCGCCAGCGCGGATATCGTCCTGGTATTTGCGACCATCGAGCACTGGCAGAGCGACTTCCGGATAAAACTGCGCGACATTACCCAGACGGAGCGCATTGTCGGCTGCAGCGGGCTTGGCGTTCTCACCGGGCAGGCAGAGGTCGACGCGGGCACGGGATTCGCTGTGCTGGCGCTGGCGTCGGATAGAATCAAAACCGAACCGATTCTTTATCAGCCGTTGCGCGACCAAGATCGCGAATTTGGCAAGTGGCTGGCACAAAAAACAGCAGCGTCATTGCCGCGCAGCTCGCTGTTAACTCTGTTTCCCGATACCTACAACAGCCAGCCCCAGTTACTGCTGCAGGGATTGGAAGAGGATCTTGGTCCTCTGGCTGTGGTTGGCGCCGGCTGCTCGGAGAACGGCGCTGGACGCAAAACCTACCAGATCTGCGGCGCGGAGATTACCACCAATGCCGTGGCGGGTTTGTCGATCGCAGGCGCGTTTGCTGCGTCGATTGGAATTACGCAAGGCTGTCAGCCTGTTACGGAGCCGATGACGGTCACGAAGGGAGAAGGCAACTTTATCTGCGAAATCAATCACCGTCCTGCTTTCGAAGTCTTCGCGCGCGTGATCGGCGCGCCTCTGCTGGCCAACTTGCGCCGCGCTCTGGCTTTTGTCTTCGTTGGCGTTCCTGCGGAGCGGGAGCGCAACCGCGTCGGGCCGGGTGAATACCTGGTGCGGAATATCATCGGCATTGATCCTGAAAAGGGCATCTTGGCAGTGAGCGATGAGGTCTGGGAAGGAGAGAAGATTGTGCTGACCTTGCGCGATGGACAGCGCGCGCGCGAAGACCTCACTCAAATGCTACAGCGCCAGGCGGTGCAGCTCAATGGGAGAAAACCCGATTTCGGCTTGTATTTTAATTGCTGCGCGCGCGGCAGCTCGCTCTACGGCATGCCCGGGATTGATACCGCCTATATCCGCAAGGTGCTGGGTGAGTTCCCACTGATCGGCTTTTTCGGGAATTTTGAACTTGGCCCGTTAGGCGGGAATAACCACCTGCTCGCCTATACCGGGGTTCTTGTTCTGATTAATGAAACCTAGAAAAAACCGCCGTGATCCGGATTTGTTGGTGGGCCGCTGTAGGGGCAACCCCTGTGGGTTGCCCGACTTCTGGGCAGGCCCTTCGACTGGGCTCAGGGCAGGCACGGGGCCTGCCGCTACCTGGACATCCCTGTCTGTTCAAAACCGGCCGATGCGCCGGCGCTTGTTCGCCAGATAATCGACAACGATGTAGTTCCCAATCTGGTCGGGAGAAGTGTAGAAGACGCGGCCCGTGTTGATCCGCGAGAGCTGATCGATAAACCCACGCCGGTACCGGTCCGTTCCGAGCATGAAGGTATTGATCTTGATTCTGCTCTGCGTGCAGCGACGGACTTCTTTTAAAGTTTCCTGGACGATCCGTTCATGCAGCAAGGCCGAACCCCAGCCGCTGTGAAGCCGGCCGCCGCGATCCAGCGTGGCCGCTGTCGGCTCGCCGTCGGTAATTAGAATGATCTGGCGGTTGGCCGCCTTGCGCGGCCCTAAAAGCTGGCGCCCAAAACGCAGCGCCTCTTTGATATCGGTGCCATGCTCCATAAAGTAGGTGATGGCCACGATCGACGGCAAATCCTCGGCGCGGATAATCTTGGCGTTGGAGCGGAAAGCCACCAGGTGCAAAACGTCCTGCGGAAACTTCGTGTCAATCAAGCGATGAAGCGCCAGAGCGACCTTTTTCCCCGCGTGCAGAGCGTCGTTCATCAACATTGAATAACTGACATCAATCAGGAGAACCGTTTCGGTGTTGGTGGTAAACTCATTGCGGTACACGGTGAAGTCGTCGGGCTCAATCTTTACCGGAATGGTTTTTTCTCGGCTTTCCACCGCGTTCAGCAGGGTCTCACTGATATTCACGTTGAGCGGATCGCCGTATTCGTATTTCTTGGTGTTCTCGAGCTTTTCTCCCTGCGAGCCTTGCGTCACGGTTTGGTGATTGCCCCAGCGTTGTTTCGCGAGCATGTGAAAGATTTCTCGCAACGCTTTGTCGCCAATTTTTCTCATGCCTTTGGGGCTTAGTTTGAGGCCCTCATCGGAGCGAATAAGAAAACCCTCTTCGACCAACATGTCTTCGACGCCTTTGAGGTATTTGAGATTATCGAAAGCCTCATCACCCAGGAGTTGGCGAATCTCGTCGAGATCCAGCTCCGATACGTTTCCCAGGCCTCTTTGCCCCCACCGGAGAAATTTTTCCAGACCGCGCATTTGGCTGAGGATTTGTCCGGCCTCGCCCAATCCCATCCGCTGCGACCCGCGAAAACCAAACTGGTTGAGCAGGTTCTCCAACTGTTCCATCTGCGCGAGCCGTTCGCTCAACTGATTGAGCTGATCTTCGGTCAGCGAATCCAGATTTTCCAACAAGTTATCCAGGTCCTCCGCAGCGGCGTCGAGCATGTTGGGCAGGTTCTTGAGAAAGTTCTCGTCCTGCAGGAGCTGGTTCAGGCGGTCCAACATGTTCATCAACCCCTCGTAGCCTTGACCGCTCAGGTCCTGCGGACGTTTCATGCTGCGTTGGGCAATTTGATCTTTGAGGCGCTCGCGCAGCTCCTGAAATTTCTGGTACGCCTGCTGCGCCCGCTGCGCCATGTCCTCCATCTGGTTGGCGTAACGGCCGGAGAGACGCTCCATGAAATTGCGCATCTGCTCATGATAGGCTTCGAGCTTTTCCGCCAGGGCATTGAGCTTATCGCGGAGCGCCTGGCTCTCTTCGGGACTGAGCTTGAAAGAGTCGGGAGAGTATTTGTCGAGCAGCTCTTTTCGCTTCTGCTCGGCTTCGCGCAGCAGATCACGCAAGCCTTTGACGGAGCGCTGGCCATCATCGGAGACAAAACCGCGGCGCATGAGATCGCGCAGAGCCTTGCGCACGCCGTCTTCGTCGAGAAAGCTGTCGGAGAGGTTTTTGAGAAGATCTTCAGCGGTTGGAAATAGGACTTCCTGAGTTCCGTCCCATGAGGTGTATCGGTGGATTCTCATTTGGCGCCACTATATCGTAGGTGAATCGCAGCCTGCAAGGCCCCGTTATCATGAGCCGATCATCATCCAACGCAGCTTGCCTTTTACAGGCGCCACAATTTGCTATTATACAACGCGGGCGGGAAAGAAAAAGAGCTTTACCCGAAAAAGAGCTTGACCCTCGTTCTTTCGGACCGCCAAGGCCTCAAGCGAAGGAGAGCCCATGAAAATCACGGTTGATCGCGCAAAATGTGAAGGTTACGCCAAGTGTGTTCAGGTAACGCCTAAGGTCTTCAAACTGGATGAAAAGTTTATCTCTGAAGTCCTGGACCCAAAAGGCGACAGCGAGGAAAAAATCCTCCTGGCCGCCAAGGTCTGCCCTACAAAAGCGATTATTTTAGAGGAAGAAGAAACCGGAAAAAGAATTTTTCCTCTTCCATGAACAGACGAGAATGAGTTCCGCGCAAATCGTCATTATCGGCGCCGGCTTTGCC
>JBOHVR010000017.1:0-9690 GCA_050735755.1 Binatia bacterium | reverse complement strand
CATGCTATTTTCACCCACTCGGGAAGGAGAAGAGCCATTTTTGAAAGGGGGGACCATGGAAATCTTCGATATTCATCATCATCTCGGTTCACTAACCGGGGGAAGCCTACAGGAAGAAGAGGGCTGGCAGGACCGGGACTACAATAACCGTGTCCGGATCATGCAGGCGAACGGCGTGACGATGTCGGCAATCCTGGTAGCCACGGGGTACATCCAGGCGGACGGAATCAAAGACACGATGCGTTCCAACGATACGGTGGCCGCATATCGGAAGCGAGATCCCAAGCGCTTCCCGGTGGCCTGCGGGACGGTCGAGCCGCTTCACGGCGCCCGCTCGCTGGCGGAACTGGAGCGGGTCAAGCATGAGCTACATCTAGAGGGAGTGGTGTGGCATAACCGCTTCCAGGGCGTGGCCGTTGACCATCAGCTCATGCGGCCACTGCTGAAAAAGGTGAGCGAGTTGGGGCTCGTGCCCTTGGTTCACACCAATGCAGAGTCGAACATGGAAGCAGTATGGCGATTGGAGCGCCTGGCCCTGGAGTTCCCTGAACTCACCTTTGTGGCGATGGATGCCTTAACGACAAATGTGAATAGCCAGCTCGCACTGGACATCGCCAAGCGGACGCGAAATATCCTCTTTGACACTGCGCACGTTCGCAGCTCAGCCTATATCCGGCACTTCGTGGAGGCGGTGGGGTCTCATCGGTTGGCCTTCGGTAGCCTCTTCTATTCGTACCCGGCAAGTTATGAGCGTTGCGCGACGCTGGAGGAGCTGAAGGCGGCGCAGATCAGTGATGAAGACATGGCGAACATCCTCTCGCTCAATGCGAGGAAGCTCTTCAGGTTGCAATAGCTGTCTGTGGGGGAAGTCCGGCTGTGGCGGTCACCGATGCTAAAAAAACTCAGAATTGCCTGCCTTCGGTTCAGCATCCGACAAAAGAGGCTCACAATAATTTAGTACATCGGACTCACGTCAGTAAAGGACGATATCGTCCGCCTGGGCGCCCTACGCTAGCAGAGCAATTGCTTCGATGCGGCCGTCATGATCAACGTTCTGTATGCTGTTCACGAGCCCTTAGAGTGCCCGCGTCAGGTATGCCGGATCCTGAAGCCTGGGGAGTACTCATGCTCTCGACTCCGCACCGGAATGGCGATGTAAAAAAACTTTTAACAAAACTGGGAACAGTTCTTCAGGCCAAGGGTCTCCTCGAGTCCCTTGCCGAAGAGTTCGAGACGGTAAAGCTCGTTCATGAAAAAATGGATCGCTTGATTCATCGCGATACCAAGGAAGACATACGAAGATATTTAGTGGAAGCCGGACTGGAAATACGAGATTGGCGTGACCGCGAGTATGCCGATGCCGTTGTGATGGTGAAAGCCGCCAAACCGTCTGTCTAAGAGCGGTGAAACCGGCGCCAATCTTTTCGCACAGGCTTAAGCCGCCGGCGCGGCGGTCAAGAAACAACTTTTATCTGTTCTCATCCCCTACGCCGTAACATACGCGTCCTGTCCGGACTCGCTGGCGCGCCCGCGCACGTGACTTTCACGGCCGTCGTCCATATACTGCGACAGAGCTTCACCGGTATAGACGGCCGCAGCGGTCGTGAACAACCGTGGTTCGTTTGTCCCGGCACTCCCGTCATGATATTTCCCTTTGTCGTATCGATGATTTTTTTGTCTTGAGTTGCGCGGATTCCGGCGCGGGAACGAGCCGATTACTCGTAAGGCGAACGCAAAAAAGAGAAAAGCTTATGCCGCAAGAACTTCGAGTAGGATACTATCCCATCCGGGACAACAAACTTGCCCTATGGGTCGCTCAGGATGCCAAGATCTTCGAGAAGCATGGCCTTGAGGTTGCGTTGCGCGATGACGCTCGCGGACAAACGGTAGAAGAAGTCGTTTCTCAAAAGATCGATATCGGCGTGGTCGGGTTTAGGGCCGCGGTTGAGGCCTTGGCCGACGGCGCGGATGTCGCCTTTATAGCCAGTCTAGCCCCCAATCCGTTCATTTTTTTGGCCCCGCCGGATATCCAATCGCCGCAGGACCTAAAAGGCAAGAAAATCTGGACGGCGCAGCCGGGCTCAGGGCCTGATGTTGCGACCCGCCTCGTTCTCGCGCACCTGGGGATCAACCCGGAGAAGGATGTGGAGTTTGTGCCCTCTAACGGCAACCATTCCATTGGCGTTCAATGGATGCTGGAAGGAAAGGTATCGGCCAGCCTCTCCAATCGCGGTAAATTAAAGGACCTGTTGAGGGAAGGAAAAGAGGTTACGCTCCTGGCCGACTTCATTAAATCGGGCCTCGCCATTACCGCGGCCGATGTGCTGGTGCGCCGGCACTGGCTCGAAGCGAACCGGGATGCCGCAAAGAACTTCCTCAAGGCGGTAATTGAGGCTACCGCTTTCGCTAAGACGCATAAAGGTTTCACCGATGCCATTTGTAAGAAGTATCTTCTCAAGGATTATGTCACGGGTATTGAGACCAAGTTCGAGGACTACGTTCTGGCGGTCTTGCCGGAGAAGCCTTATCCGTTGACCCGGGGGTTGGAGATTGCCATTCGGGAACTAAGTCCCGGTGACTCCTTCCTACGCCAAAGGAAGGCAGCGGACTTTATCGATGAAAGCCTCGTCAGGGAAATAGAAAAGGAGGGCTTCTTTGAGCAAGCAAGAGCTGCGGTCGCAGATCGCGTACGATAGAGGGGGCTGTGTAAGATGAAGGTCTTTATCTCATTGGCGATGCTTATCGGGCTTGCGTTTTCTTCCTGGGCGCAAGAACGGCCAAAGGAGTGGAATCAAATCCTTACCGAGGCCAGGAAAGAAGGCAAGGTGGTGGTGGCAAGCTCTCCCGACTCGACGTTTCGCAATCAGATTATGCCCAAGTTTATGGCCCGTTTCGGCATTGCCGTTGAATTTCTGGCGGGGCGATCAAGCGAGATTACGGGACGGATTCGCACTGAGCGCTCGGCTGGAGTCTATTCCGTCGATGTCTTTCTATTTGGTCCCAGCAGCACCGCCAAATTCCTTTATGCAGAGAAGGCGATCGATCCTCTGAAGCCCCTGCTCGTTCTTCCGGAGGTCGTAGATCCCACGAAATGGAAAAGGGGAAATCTCTGGTTTATCGATCCCGAAGAAAAATATGTTCTGCGCGTGTTCAATGGGACCAGAGAATTCTTCCCGATCAATGCGGAATACGTCAACCCTGAGGAGATTGCGTCGGCAAAGGATCTCTTGAATCCCAAATGGAAGGGGAAGATTACGACTGAGGATCCGACCTCTACGGGGAGACCAGGCGGTCAAGCGGCCCTCTTCTACCGCCAGCTCGGCGAGGAGTTCTTTAAAAAACTCTACATCGATCAGAAACCAGTCGTGGCCGGCGGGCGCAGGCAGGCCGCGGATTGGTTCGCGCGCGGCACCTATCCTATCTGCCTCACCTGCCGCACCGAGGACTCGGATCGGCTCCGACAAGAAGGCTTCAAAATTGTGGATGTGTTCGAGCTGTCCGACATGCGACCCTTTGTGAATTCATCTCCCTGGCTGCTTACAGTCGCGAATCGGGCTCCCCACCCCCACGCTGCGCAGGTGTTTGCCAACTGGCTGGCGTCCAGGGAGGCGTTGGAGATCTATTCGCGTGGTTACAGCCGCGCAACCCTCCGCAATGATGTAGACGAGTCGTTTCTCGATCGTCGCGGCATTCCACGTCCAGGTGGAAACTATTTCGATTCCGACGACTGGAATTATACTGCCCAGGATGGCGACAGGATCAGAACGCGCATCAAGGAGATCCTGAGGTCACCCTGAGATGAGCGAGAAAAGAGACTCGGGTACTTTCTTCCTTCTGGTCCGACCATCAGATACGAAACGGCAGGGGCGGTTCACTGCCGGGCAGCTGCGCCTGCAGCTCTATTGACAAGATTGTCGCCCCCGTCCGGGTGGTTAGCCCCTCGTACGGCGTGTCCGGAGGGTAGTACATGTTAGTTACTGCCCGGCACAACTTCCCGCCATAGTCTACCTCACCCTCGTAAACATAACGGATCATGAATGCTCCCGTTTTTCCCGGCTGGGTAGAGGCGCCAGGATCGAGCCGGATCAGCTGGATCGCAGGCCCGCGCTTGTGGAAGTAGCCTAAACTCTTTACGGAGACGCCGGGAATTGGGGCAGGGCGCCACGGGACGTTGTTCGTGTTGAACCAGACCTGCTCCGTGAACACGGGCGGCGGAAACTCCATCTTCTTCCCGTAAAGCGCCTCCATGACGGCCTCATGCGCGTCCTGCTTTTTGCCATCGGGCCAAATGCATAGCCCGTCCTTGAACGCTCCGCCAGCCTCCCGAACCCGCTGCGTGCCGATCCTGGTCTGTGCACGGCTGTGGAAGGGCGATCCGCTCGGCCCAGGGAACTGCACTGTGATGTGTTCCGACCACTCATCCTTGTTTTCCGGCTTGACGGGATCCGTAGGACCATAGTAGACGCCCTCGGGAAAATAGCCCAGCCAGCCTGCATCGATGAGGGTACGCCCGTACTTGGGGCCGGGGCCATGGACCTTGAAGCGGACCTGCTCGAAGCTGTGGCGGTGGCGCGGGTTAACATAATTGTCGTCCTCCATGAACGGCAGTTTTGTGTAGCTCGCGTGGTAGGTGGCTCCAGCTTCCGGGTCATGGATCGAGTAGTCGCGACGAGCGCGATACGCTTCTGTCGGCCGGTCCCGGTGGCTGCCGCCGGGCGCAAGAGGCACTTTCAGATCCGGGTCTTCGGGAGCAAAAACCGTAACACGGCGGTATTCGCCTCTCTGTACAGCGGCCATAGATTCCTCCTGCTCGCCGGGATATCGTGGGCAAGGACGCTACCACCGCCGAATCCGGCTGTCAAATTGACGTGGAGCGGCCGTGCGATTTAGGGTTTGCATCGGTGAATCGAGCTTTCTCACCAGAACTCACGGATCGCTTTGTGAACCGCGACCGGGTCACTGACAAAGTGCCTGCCCGCCATCCTTATGCCGGAATCTACTCACGCCCGGATGCATGCGACGTAGTGATCGGGGCCTTTTTTAACGATAGGAATCTCGCCTTCCGTGCACGCCGCTATGCGCAACGGGCAGCGGCTGGCAAAGCGGCAGCCTGGACCAGGATTGAGGGGTATCGCCGGCTCGCCTTCCAAAAGGCGCCATGAGCCGCCCCGCCTGAACTTGGGCCTGGCCTCGAGCAAAGCGGCCGTGTAGGGATGCAGCGGGCCGCGCAGAAGATTCTCCGCGGGACCTAGCTCCATCAGCTTGCCGCCGTACATGACCGCCATCCGATCGGCCATATACTCGGCGACGCTGAGATCATGCGTGATGAAAACCATCGACAGTTTCAAGCGCGCCTTCAATTCCTCAAGGAGCTGCAGCACTTGCGCCTGAATAGAGACATCGAGCGAGGAAACCGGCTCGTCAGCCAAAACCAAAGACGGCTCGGATGCCAGCGCGCGCGCAATGGAAACCCGTTGCCGTTGGCCGCCGCTCAGCTCGTTCGGATAGCGGCCTAGATGATCGGGGGACAGGCCGACTTGCTCGAGAATTTCAGCGACTCTCATCCGGCGCGCCTGTCCCTCTATGCCAAAATGAATGGTCAACGAACGGCCGATAACTTCTTCGACCCGCATGCGCGGGTTCAGGGACGAGAACGGGTCCTGAAATATAATTTGCAGGTCCTTGCGAATCCGTCTCATTTCCTTCGCGGAGGCCTTCAGCGCATCGCGGCCAAGAAAGATTATTTCTCCGGCATCGGCCGGAAGGAGTCGCGCGACCAAGCGCGCTGTTGTTGATTTTCCGGAACCGCTCTCTCCCACCAAGGCCAGCGTTTCTCCGGGAAATACGTCGAACGAAATATTATCCACCGCTTGGATTAATCTTTTGCCGGTAAGAAGGCGGGATACGACGCCCCCGCTCACATCGAAATATTTGGTTAAGCCGCGAACGCTTAGAAGCGCCCCAGGACCGGCCGGCCCGTTATAGCCAGAGGCCGTCTTTGAACCGTCGTGCATGGTCAATTGTAATCCGACAAAATTCTTACTTCTTGCCTGGTTGGATTGGGAGATTTTCTCAGCTGCGCTCTAGTTCGCAAAGTTCGACAAATCCCCCTCATTCCCCCTGAAGGAGTGAAAAAATCCGATCTCTTGTAGGATGGGTTGAGGCGCTGTGCGCCGATACCCATCACGGAGCGTAATTCCAGACGGTGGGTATCGCGGAGTCTGTCCTGAGCGAAGTCGAAGGGCTCCACCCACCCTACGCTTGGCTTCAATTTTTTTCACAGCTTCCCTTTTTTCAAATGGGGAGGCAAAGCACCTGGTGCCGATCCGATTTGCCTCAGCAGCTTTTCGAACCGCTCGCGATCGAGAGTGTTTTTCAAATACCTCAACGCTCAAAGAATATCCGATTGGAACTAATTACTGAGCGGAAAATGGCACGACACCCCATGAGGGTCGGAGGCGTCCTTCTGTAGCGTCTGGTTTTTCAGAGGGCCGAACGCGGGAATTTCGTCCCGGCACCGCTCTTGCGCATAGGGACAGCGCGGATGAAAGCGGCAACCCGAAGGAGGAAAGCGCGGATCAAAGATCGCCCCGGCAATCGGGCGGAGGGTTGCTCCCCGCTGCGGGATGGAGCGCAGGAGTCCTTCGGTATACGGGTGGGCCGGGCTTTGAAAGAGTCTATCGACACTGCCGACCTCCACGAGGTTGCCCCCGTAAACCACGGCTACCTGCGTGCAAAGCTCAGCGACGACCTCCAGGTTGTGAGAAATGAACAGAACCGCCATCCCCATCTCGCTCTGCAGCTCTTGTAACAGGGCAAGTATCTGAGCCTGGATGCTGACATCGAGCGCCGTGGTCGGCTCGTCGGCAATGAGAAGATCCGGCTTGCAGGCAATGGCCGCCGCAATCATGACGCGTTGCCGCATGCCCCCGCTAAGCTCGTGGGGGTACTTGGTGTACACGGCTTTTGACGAAGGCAGCTTCACCCGCTCGAACATCTCCAGGGCGCTGCGTTTAGCCTGCGCACGAGTGGCTTGCAGTTGGTGCCGGTAGATTTCCGCTATCTGCTCGCCGACAATATAAGCGGGATTGAGCGAAGTCATGGGTTCCTGAAAGATCATCCCGATCCTGCGCCCTCGTATCCGGCGCATTTCGGCGTCTGTTTTTTTTAAGAGATCCTCCTGCATGAACCAAATCCGCCCGCCGACAATCTCCGCGCGCTCATCCATCAACCTCATGATGGAAAGCGCGGTCACCGTCTTGCCGGATCCGGACTCGCCCACCAGACCCACAGTCTCCCCGGGATGAAGCGCTAGAGAAAGGCTGTCCACCGCGCGAAATCGACCCGATTCCGTGCGAAATTCGACGATCAGGTCTTCGACGTGAATCAACGCAGGCTCAAGCACGGATATGATCAGGCGGCCCTCAAGGCGAGGCGATAACGCGGCCCGCTGTAGTCGCGCAGCGCATCGCTCAATAGAACAAAGCCAAGAATAAGCGCGGCGAGCGCCAGGCCGGGGAAGATGGCCAACCACGGCGCTATTTCAAGGTACCCCTGTGCCTTGCTCAACATCTGACCCCAACTGATTATGGGCGGGACCAGACCTAGCCCGAGAAAGCTGAGCGACGCTTCCGCCGTGATGGCGTGAGCATAGTTTAGCGGGATGCGGACCGCGATCGGGTTCATGCAATTGGGCAGAATGTAACGCGCCAGGACCGCTAAGGAATTTTCTCCGATAGCCCTGCCGGCATCCACGTATTCGCGCTCCTTCTGTCCCAACACTTCGCCCCGTATGATGCGGGCATAGCCCGGGATTGATCCGAATGCGATGGCAAACCATAGGGCAGGAATACTAGCGCCGCTGAAAGCAACCAACGCAATAGCGAGGAGCCGCGAGGGAAAAGCGATGATTCCATCCATAATCCGCATGATCAGTGCATCTAAGCGACCGCCAATGTAACCGGACACGGCACCGAGGGGAAGTCCAAGCACCAAGGCCACAATGACGGCTCCGGTCGCGACCATGAGGCTCGCGCTCACTCCGGCGAGAACACGGGAAAATATGTCCCGTCCAACCTCGTCTGTTCCCATCCAATGGGCGATGCTCGGAGCTTGAAAGCGAATCGCGGTATTGGGCTCAGAGGGATCATAGGGCGCAAGCTGCGGTCCCCATAGAGCTAATATCGCGGCCGTGAGTAACACGGCGGCGCCGATCACCGCCCTCGTGTCATTGCGAAATAGATTTTTCGCTGTCTTCCAAACAGCCGACGTTTCCATGGCAAATTTCCGAGCTACGTGTATTGAATCCGGGGATTTAAAAAAGCATAAACGATGTCAGTCAAATAATTCACCGCGACCACGAGTAACGCCATCATCAGGACGACGCCCTGGACGACCGGGAAGTCCCGGGCATAGATTGATTGCAGCAGCAGATACGATATCCCCGGATAGGCAAACATGGTTTCAATGATCGTCGATCCCCCGAGAAGCCCAGAAATGTCAAGTCCGAGCACGGTAACGGTTGCAACAAGCGAATTTTTCAGCGCGTGCTTGATTAAAACGATCCGCTCGGGGAGTCCTTTGGCACGCGCAGCGCGGACGTAATCCTGGCGCAGCTGCTCCAAGAGATCAGCCCGCAGATAACGCAATAAGCCGGCGGCGACATCGATTCCCATGACAAATGCCGGCAGCGCCAAATGCCGCAGGAACTGTACCGGCCTCTCTTGCGGAGCAGCGTAACCAATAGATGGAAACCAGCCGAGATGAACGCTAAAGACCAATACCGCCATCAACGCGACCCAAAAACCCGGGGTGACGATTCCGAAGATCACAACGCCGTTACCTAAATGGTCGACCCACGTACCCCGGCGAACCGCGGCAAATATCCCGAGGGGAACGGCTATAACCAGTCCGATCAAAAGGGCCGCGGCTCCCAGGTAGAACGTTGCTGGGATGCGGTCGAGAATGATGTCGAGAACCGGGACTCCGTGATTGAGTGACGTCCCCAGGTCGCCCTGTACTGTATGCTGCAGCCAGCGAACATATTGAATTGGAAGGGGGTCATCCAGGCCCAGCCGCTCCCGCATTCGAGTGTAGACTTCCTGATCCACGACCTGTTGCACCTGGATGTCATCCCCAATGTAACCGAGCATATGAAGCACAGGGTCTCCTGGGACGACGAGGATCAGGCCGAACACTACGACGGAAATCACGATCAGGGTCGGGATCGTCTGGAAAAGTCGCTTTACTGAATAACGAAGCATTGGGGAATAGACCAAAGTAAAAATGAACTACCCCGCAGAAGCTGCGGGGTATCGAAAAACTTCATGATAATTTTCCCAAAGCTGTCACCCCCGAATGTTTTTATCGGGGGTCCAGTCCGAGTTCTGCCTGGATTTCCGCTAAAAGCATGCGGAATAACACACTTGAGAAGTGCTGCTTCGATGATGATGAGTTTCGGCACAAAAGGCCTCAACCCATCCTACGGCGCTCTCGCTACTCCCTGAGCCATGTCCGATCGAGGCCGCCATCGCCTTTGGGATGGAAGTAGCTCTGCTCGTTGTTGCGGAATCCCATCACTTTGTCGGACCACCCAAACCAACGATCGTTGGAGAATCCGATTGTGTACAGGGCAACATCGTCGAGCAAGATCTTGACCATCTGACGGAGATACCCCGCGCGCTTATTGAT
>JBOHVR010000016.1:0-2777 GCA_050735755.1 Binatia bacterium | reverse complement strand
CAGGCGAGCCATACCTCCGATATCTTGAGCTGATTGAAGAGCTCTTCAGCCTGCAAGAACCCCGAAATATGATCCCAGTGCTCATGCGTCGCCACCAGCACGTCCAGACGTCGTCTCGTCACCTCTAGGATATTCTGCGCTACCTTGCGCATCTTGCCTTGCGCGTCTTCAGTTCCGGTGAGCACGCCGCAATCGATAAGAACATGCGACTCGCCTCGAGCTTTGGGAAACGTCAGGAGAAAGCAGTCTCCCAACCCTTGCCGATACATACGAACGCGTACGGACTTCATAGTAAACTCCAATGCCGAGCCGGTTAGAACCGGTGCAACATGGCGAACGGCTCATCATCTTCGACCGCTACACCGCCAAAGTAGGTGGCCGCCAGGCTCTCATTGCCTTCCTCCAGGAGGTATCGCTGTTGCTTCTGTCTTCGGGTTTCATCGAGGGGTTTCTTAATGCTGTAGCGAACCTTTCCAGTTTCGGCATCCACTAGCAGCGTACATCCGCCCCGAAAATAATAATCGGGTGTGCTATTCTTCTTGGATCCGGGAGCGGAATCCAGGTGCTGCGGAATTCGCTGCGTGACCTCGATAACCCACTGGAATCGGGGCTTGCCTTCCCAATCCGTTCGGATCGATGGCCGGATGGAATGCACCTCGAAAACGCGTCCGGGATCGATGCCGCTCAATACCGCCGACTCTTTGGCCAGCTTGCTCTTCAGATAAACGTGCAGCTGGGCACGCTTATCCCGCATTAGCTCGAAGAGCTCGCGCCGGCTCCTCGACAAGTTCCAGGACGCGATGTTCGAGGACCATCCCTTTACCATTCCCAAGACCACGTCCTCATTTTCATCCGGAGCGGCAGAGGTCGGGCGCCAGAGCAGCGCATCCACGGATAAAGCTCCCACGTCCTCCGGGACAATGCCGTGGCGCCGGAAAGCCTCTACGAATGCTACGCGTCTGTGGTTTTCGTCGACGGGATCATTCTCGAAATCTGCGGTCACAATCGCACGCAAGTAATCTCCGAACGTGATGTCTACGGGGGGACAATAGTCGAGCGCTTGGATGCACATGTCGAGCACGTGTTGCGCCGATTGGGCAGCCTCATCAGCGAGCCGATTCACGAGGTCCGGATGCAGCTGCCCTGCGGGCAGGACGCCTGTGCCTTCGCTAGCGATCCGTAAAAGGTCCGCAACCCGCGATTTGTATATCGTCAGAAACGCGTCAAACACCGCGGCGACTAAAATGGCGCCGCGCGCATGCGGCTCTAAAACCTTGCGGTAAGCTTCGGGATCGGGTTCTAACGGCTCCCAACGGCCTGTCGCCTCATCCATGGTGCCGATCGCGCTCCGTAACGCGCCACGCTTACCGATGGCCTGACCGAATTGTTGCGCCAATTCGCCGAGCCTATTTTGACTCGCGAGATCACCCCGGGTCGTCGCGATCTGGTGCCGTAGAACATCGGCCAACGAGAAGTGCTGGAACAAAGCGACCAGATCGGCAAAGGCCTCGTGAAAAGCCAGCACGTCCGGATTGCTTGCCTCATTGAAGCGGCGATGCATGCCGTCGAGCAAAGCGTGAGTGATTTCGTGTGCAATAATATCGTGCGAGAGGCAGGTGAACACCGTGAGGCGCGAGCCGCTCGCTCCGTCCTCCGATACCCGCGATGGAAAATATCCAAACAGGACCGCTTTTTTATCCGGGCTGTAATAAGCGTTCGCCTCGCGTAACGCGTGCGGATAAATCCGCAGCCGGGGCACGTATTGCTCGGTGTACGTCACGGCTCCTGGTCGATCTTTCGACTGGACCCGGCGCGACGACCATAGCGCCAATCGGCCGAGCGCGCGCTCGAAATTGCGCACCGTCCGCATGGCTACCGCATAAACCATTTGCTGGTGGAACTGGGGATTGCTCTCCGAAGGCGGCAGACCGTCCTGCGCGAGGAGATACGGATGATTGAGATCTGCCGGTTCATAGAAACAGGCGCTCGCCGGATCGCGATCGATCACCTCCAGATATTTACCCGTGGGGCCGCTTTGGAGGATATCCTTGCCGCTGTGGTCCCGCTCCCACGGCACGCGAATCGTGATCTCGTTGATTCCGGCGGTTGCCAATTGCATCCCGAGGCTTGGATCGAAGGCAAACACCCGCAGTTTTCGCTCCACCGGCGGTGGCGTCAGGCCGGAGCCGGCGACCGCGAGCAACTGCCGGTTCCCTTCTTGGCTCCACCGCGCCGGTACCGCCCGCTTTTCAATATGATACCGGACGAGGCCGGTGTCGGCATCAATGAGCAACGTGCAACCTGCTGTAGGGCTTTGCGTGGGGACAAGCTTGATGACCCACTGGGACGAAAGCTCGCCTCCGGGCCCTGCTCGTTCCCGGGGGTGAAATGAAAGGACTTTGAACGGCTTGCGGAGATCAACGCTTCCGAGTCGCTTCGAGGGTTGTGTGCTCAGGAACTTGGCAAGGTCTTCCTTCCATTTTTCCAGACTTCTCCAGAGCGCTTCCCGGTCGCGCGGGAGATTCCAATAATTGTATTTTCGCGAAAGCTCGATGACAAATTCCTTCACAATAGAGGCCTCCTGCTCACTCGCAGGCCGCGGCCACAACAATGTCTCCACAGACAACGTTCCGACTTCGGGCGGGAAAATTCCATAACTCCGAAACGCATCAAGGAACGCCACGCGGTAACGGTGCGCGTCCAGCGGATCGAGGTCGTAGTCGGCGGTGATCACCGCCCGGAGAAAATCGCCGAACGTGATTTCCACGGGTGGGACA
>JBOHVR010000015.1:0-6058 GCA_050735755.1 Binatia bacterium | reverse complement strand
AGTCACATCCGCGACGCCTGCAAGAATCGGGTCAAGCAGTTTTGCGTAATCTTGGGGGTCATATTCGAGATCGGCGTCCTGAATAATAACGATATCGCCGGTGACGCACGCGACTCCGGCCTTAATCGCGGCGCCCTTTCCCTGGTTATGAGTCTGAAAAACCAGCCGGACCTCGTTAAGCGGATCGGGTACGGTATTCGCGTCACTCGCCAGCCGCTTCAGGATCTCCCGGGTTCCGTCTGTCGATGCATCATCGACGATGATGATTTCTTTGGGTAAACGAACGGTGCGCACCCTACGAACAGCTTCTTCGATCGTCTGTGCCTCGTTGTAGGCGGGCATTACGATGGAGAGTTTCACTGTTCGAATTCGCGTTTTTTAAGCTCGCGGATGAATGCTGAAAGGTTGGGATCGCTGTTTACGGCTTCATTGACTTTGCCCTGGAAGTCGGCGGCTGCCCGTTCGAGCGGCCCGGTGTCCATGCGGAGGCCGAGCCACTGGGTCAGCCGAAGCACCAATGCCAGCGCTCCCCTCGGATTAGGGGTGGCAGGAAGATAGTGAGGCAGGGCGGCCCAGAGACTCGCATGGGGTATGCCTTCCTGGCGGCAAGCCTCGCCGATAATACCGACGATGCCGGTGGGCCCCTGGTAGCGCGAGGGAAGGAGATCCAGCTCCGTCATCAGCTTTTCATCCGTGGAGGCTCCCGTCAGCGGAACCGGCCGGGTGTAGAGAACTTCATCGAGATAAGCACCCAGGCTAACGATCATTTCGACTTTGCAGTCGCGCGCAACCCGGAGAAGGGAAGCGCAAAAACCCTTCCACCTCAGGGCGGGTTCTGCTCCCAGACCCAGGATGAAGTCCCGTTCCGTGCCAATCCCCGGCCCATGGTAGAAGTCGTAGGATGGCCAGTGAATCTTGCGCTCGGTGCCTTCCACCAGCCGCACCTGAGGGCGTTGGACAGAAAAGTCGTAAAACTCCTCAGGATCGATACTGGCAAGCTTGGACGCGACGAGCTGTTCCGTTAGATAGCGAACGGCAGTCGTTGCCGCGGCACCGGCATCGTTCCAACCAGCAAAGGCTATGATCAATACCGGATGCCTAAGGGCCTCCCGGGATTCGTAGAAAACCGTGTCTGAGCTCATAGATCCTATTTATCACAAGTCGAGGATATCACTCCAGGGGCACGTTTGGGCCTCTTGAACGGGGTATGCATCCTAGGTACTCGCTTGGTACTCGCTAACTCGCTTAGTGATTCGCGTCGCAACCTGCTAGAACACAAAAGCACCGATAATTGAACGGAGGTCACATGAGCGACAGGGTTGCCTTAGTTACCGGCGGAGCGCGCGGGATCGGACGCGCCATTGCGCTTGACGTTGCGATGTACGACTGGTCGGTGGCGTTGTGCTATCGGCAAAGCGGCCAACAGGCTGGTGAAGTTGTTGCGGCGGTCCAAAAAAATGGCGGGCAAGCGCGGTCGTTTCAGTGCGACGTCTCATGCCCGGAAGCTGCTGAAGAGTTAGTCAAGAAGGTCCAGTCGGAATGGGGAGGAGTGCAGGCGCTGATTCATTGCGCCGGTCCCTACCACCGAATTAACCTTCTGGAGGAAAGCGTTGAGGGATGGCATTCCATGTTCGACAATAATCTTCACTCGCTTTTTTATCTGAGCAAAGCCGTGGCCCAAGGCATGATGGAGCGCAAGTGGGGTCGAATCGTCAGTTTCAGCATGGCTAACGCGGACCAACTGATCGCGCAGCCGCAGCTAACGGCGCACTACATTGCCAAGGTGGGTGTTCTGGTTTTGACGCGCACGCTGGCGCGCGTCCTCGCGCCTCATGGGATCACAGTCAATGCGATTTCTCCCGGTTTTATCGATTCGGGGAGCGCGCCGAAGGAAGAGCTGGCTACGATGGCCAAGAGGATCCCGGCGGGATACGTCGGCTCTTTGGACGATGCGGTGGGCGTGACTCGCTTTCTCTTGTCAGAGGAGGCAAGATACGTTAATGGGGCCAACATCCATTTGAGCGGGGCATGGGGGATATAAAATAAAGAAGAAAAGTTAAGAAGGCAAAGGTAAACAAAAAAATTTACGAAACTACAAATCGGCCTCTGGCAACCCACTTAAGATCGCGTCAGTTCTTGCAGCGTCTCGTTTACGATCGCGACGGCCGTGTCGCAGTGACTTTTCTCGACAATCAGCGGTGGAGAGAAGCGCACCGTGCTGGCGCCGCAGCCCAGAAGAAGCAGGCCTTTCTCAAAAGACTTCAGGACGACTTGATTCCGCAGCTCGACATCAGGCGCGCGCGCGCCATCCGTTTTGACGAGTTCGACTCCAATCATCAGCCCTAAGCCTCTCACGGCGCTGATCATGGGATATTTCTCTTGTAGTTTCGTGAGCTTGGACTTCAGATAGTCACCTATCTCAGCGGCATTGCCGACCAAATCCTTTTCTACCAACGCCATCGTCGCGAGCGCCGCAGCGCATGCCACAGGATTGCCGCCAAAGGTTGAGCCATGCGCGCCGGCGGGCCAGGTGCTGATGTCGCTGCGCGCGATCATGGCGCCCAAAGGCATCCCGCTCGCAATGCCTTTAGCGACGCAAAGGATGTCTGGCTCAATGCCCGAGTGCTCGCACGCGAACATTTTTCCCGTGCGGCCAAACCCGCTTTGAACCTCGTCGGCGACCATGAGTATTCCATGGCGCTGGCAAATATCCCTCACCTTTGGGAGATATCCTGGCGGTGGAACGATATAGCCTCCTTCCCCTTGAATCGGCTCAGCGAATACAGCCGCGATTTCCTCGGGCGCTACTTGATGACGGAATAATTTTTCGAAACTTTCGAGATCACCATAGGGCAGATGATGGACGCCCGGGATGAACGGGCCAAAATGGGCCCGGTGCAGGCTGCGGCTGGCGCTTAATGAGAGAGCTCCGAACGTCCGACCATGAAACGAGCCGAGAAACGCGATGACATGCTGGCGCTTGGTTGCATAACGCACGAGCTTAAAGGCAGCCTCGATTGCCTCGGTTCCTGAGTTGGTGAAAAAAACCTTCTTGGCAGACGCCCCGGGCGCGGCGCGACAGAGCTTCTCTGCCAGCTGGACCATCGGCGCGTAATAAAAGTCGCTCCCGCAAAAGTGAAGAAACTTCTCCGCTTGCGCCTTGGTTGCGGCAACCACCTCTGGGTGCGCGTGACCGGTAGCCGCAACCGCAATTCCCGCAGTGAAGTCTAAGTAGACGTTTCCATCAAGGTCCTCGATGGCCATGCCCCGGCCTTCCTTTACAGCCAACGGATATACGCGGCCATAGGCCGGCGCGGTATAGCGCTCATCCTGCTCGATGAGGGCGCGCGCTTTGGGGCCGGGGGGTTTTATTTTAATTTGCGGAAGTTTCATTGCAAATTTTAGATTTTGGATTGCGGACTTTGGACTCTATGCGAAATCTTAAATCTGAAACCGAAGATCATTCGGCGTTGTCAATCTGCGCGCGCTGCAGTTTTCCCGAGTAGTCGATGTAAACGGACTTCCACTCAGTAAAAACGTCATAGACCGCGGTGCCGGCTTCGCGATGGCCATTGCCCGTTTCCTTCACACCGCCGAACGGCAAGTGAACTTCAGCGCCGATGGTCGGACCGTTGATGTACGTGATGCCGGCCTCGATATCCCGCATCGCCCGGAAGGCCCTCGCCACATCCCGGGTGTAGATCGAACTGGAAAGGCCGTAGCGCGTGCTGTTGAGAGCCGAGATTGCCTCTTCGAAGCTATTCACTTCAATGATCGACAAGACCGGACCAAAGATCTCTTCCTGGGCGATCCGCATACCGGGCGTGACTCGATCAAATACCGTTGGCCGATAAAAGTAGCCGTCCAGCCACTCTCGCTCCTCATAAACGGATCCGCCCGTCAGTAATCTAGCTCCTTCTTCCTTGCCGATCTGGACATAGCGGTGCACCTTTTGTCGGGCATCTTCGCTAATCAGCGGGCCCATTTCGACCGCTTCATCGAGCCCGGAGCCGATCTTAATTTTTTCCGCGCGCGCGACCAACCGATCGGTAAAGTCGTCCTTGATGGCGCGATGGAGGATGAGACGACTGGTCGCAGTGCAGCGCTGTCCCGTCGTGCCGAACGCGCCCCAGATGACGCCATCGAGCGCGAGTTGTAAATCGGCATCGGCCATGACGATCGCGGCGTTTTTTCCGCCCAATTCGAGCGACACACGCTTCAGCGTCTGGCCGCAGGCAGCCGCGATCTCTTTGCCGACCGCGGTCGACCCGGTGAACGAAACCAGCTTGACGTCGGGATGCCGAACCAAGGATGCACCGGTGTACTCTCCCGATCCATGAACCAGGTTCGCTACTCCGGGCGGAACGCCGGCTTCTTCCAGGGCTTCAAAGAGTTTTACCGCGGTCAGCGGGGTATCCTCTGCGGGTTTTAACACGACTGTGTTTCCGCACAGCAGCGCGGGAAAAAGCTTCCACGCGGGGATGGCGATGGGGAAATTCCACGGCGTGATGAGCGCGCAAACTCCCACAGGCATGCGCACGGACAGGGCGAATTTGTCCGGCAGTTCCGAGGGCGTGGTTTGTCCGAAGAGCCTGCGGCCTTCACCGGCAGCATAGAAAGCGGTGTCGATGGCTTCCTGGACGTCGCCGCGAGTCTCCTGGAGGATTTTGCCCATCTCCCGCGTCATGGTCCGGGCGATGTCTTCTTTGCGCTGGCGTAACAGCACTCCCGCCCGATAAAGAATTTCGCCGCGCTGGGGGGCGGGGACGAGGCGCCAATGGCGAAAGGCGCGATTGGCCGCGGCCACAGCGGCGTCGACATCATCGGAGTCGGATGCCGGAAAAAGACCGACAAGCTCATTCCGATCAGCCGGATTGCGGTTTTCGAAGGTCTTATTCGCTCCAGCCGCTAGCCATTTGCCGTCAATGTAGTTTTTGTACTCTTCTGCCATGACTTCAGCCCCTCTCCAAAAAACCCTCCCTCCCGATTAGGAAAAAACGCTCTCTCAGCTAGCCCTGCGTTTATTTTAGGAAGATGACCTCCAGAGCGCAACCGGCCAGGCGGCTGTTTTCTCTTTAATTTTCACCGGGGTTAGCCTAGAATTTCGGCGCTTAGGCAGGATCGGTATGGCAGTAGAAACGATGTCCTCGTCACGGGAATCCACTAAGAACTGCTTTCTTCTGTTTCGGTGGCTTCTGATCATTGTTTGCTCTTTGATGATGGTAACGACCGAAAAGCTCCTGGTCGATGCCACCTGGGCGTATTTGCTGGTTAGCCTTCTGATTTTGTCGAACGTGATTTTTTATCTGATGCCGGAAGTTAGCTTTCTTCGACAGCCATTATACTCAACCGTAGGAATCGGCGACATCTTTCTGATCACCCTGGCCTTACTCATCAGTGGACAGACTGCGAGCGACTTTTACCTGATGTATTTCTTGGTCATCATCATAGCCGCTCTAAGCCGAGATCTGGTGCGAATTATTATCAGTACGGCAGTGGTCATCATCGTGTATGGGTTTTTGTTGCTTTTGGCTGGTTACGAAAGCGGCTTGCCCGACTCCTCGATCCTGCTCAGGCTACCTTTCTTTTGGGTCGTTGCTCTTTTCTATGGCTACCTGGTACAGCTCGTTCGTTCTGAAGCAATAGCAAAAGAGGAAATTCTAGGTCTCCATCAAGAATCTAAAACTCGCGAGCAAACGCAGAGGATACTCAAGGAACTGAGCCAGTCTCTGACGGCTGTCAATGTCGAAGAGCTTTTCAACAAACTCACGGAGGGTGTGCGGGACATTTTGCGAGTCGATTTCGCTGACGTAAGGTTGATAGAAAAAGAGGGATCACGGATTGTAGGCATTTCTGGAGTGGACCGAGAGGCCTACCGCCAGCCCAGAGGAAAGAGAGATCGTTGGAGAGAGTTTGCCGTGAACCCCAAGGTTCTTTCGATTTCAGATATTAGCAAGGACCCAGACGCGCCCGTTGGAGAGACCACACGGCGCATGAGCGTGCGCGGATTGCTGAGAGTTCCTTTTTTCTCACGACAGGGTCAGGTGATTGGTCTACT
>JBOHVR010000014.1:0-3632 GCA_050735755.1 Binatia bacterium | reverse complement strand
TGGTCACACGGCGAGGTCAAGAAGTCGGAGACCATCAATTACCGGACTTTCAAGCCTGAGCGGGACGGGCTTTTTTGTGCCAAAATTTTTGGTCCCACTAAAGATTACGAATGTAACTGCGGTAAGTACAAAAGAATGCGCCACCGCGGTGTGGTTTGCGAGAAATGCGGTGTGGAAGTGATCCAGTCAAAGGTTCGGCGAGAGCGCATGGGTCATATCGAACTCGCGACTCCGGTCGCGCATATCTGGTTTCTTAAGAGCCTGCCGAGTCGGATTGGAGCTCTCCTGGATATGTCGCTTAAGGATCTGGAAAAGATTCTCTATTTCGAATCGTATGTGGTGGTCGACCCGGGCTCCACGCCTTTGCAAGTCAAGGAGCTCTTGACTGAAGCACGGTACCGCAAGGCCCGGGAAGAGTACGGCAGCAACTTTACGGCCGAAATGGGCGCCGATGCGATCCGAAAACTGTTAGCAGCCGTGGATCTCAACCAGCTGGGAGAATCGTTGCGCCAGGAGATGCGAACGGCTAGCTCCGAGGTACGCCGCAAGAAGGTCGCTAAGCGCCTCAAAGCGGTCAGCGCCTTCAAAAACTCAGGCAATCGGCCGGAATGGATGATTCTCGAGGTGATTCCAGTCATTCCCCCCGATCTGCGGCCTTTGGTGCCGTTAGACGGGGGCCGTTTCGCCACCTCGGATCTCAATGACCTTTATCGGCGCGTCATCAACCGCAATAATCGCCTCAAGCGGCTGATCGAACTCTCGGCTCCCGACATCATCATTCGCAACGAGCGGCGCATGTTGCAGGAAGCTGTCGACGCGCTCTTCGATAACGGGAGGAGAGGGCGGGCCATTACGGGTCAAAATCGTCGCCCGCTGAAATCGCTGAGCGACATGTTGAAAGGAAAGACCGGACGCTTCCGGCAAAACTTGCTGGGGAAGAGGGTCGATTACTCGGGCAGATCCGTGATTGTGGTCGGTCCCGAACTGCGCCTTCATCAATGCGGGCTTCCGAAAAAGATGGCGCTGGAGCTGTTTAAGCCGTTCATCTTCAACAAGTTGGAAGAGAGAGGGCATGCCACCACAATCAAGAGCGCCAAGAAGATGGTGGAAAAGGAACGTCCCGAAGTGTGGGATATTCTCGATGAGGTGATTCGCGAACATCCGGTTCTATTGAACCGCGCCCCGACTTTGCACCGGCTTGGGATTCAAGCCTTCGAGCCAGTCCTTATCGAGGGCAAAGCCATACAGCTTCATCCCTTGGTTTGCGCCGCTTACAACGCTGACTTTGACGGAGACCAGATGGCCGTTCACGTTCCGTTGTGTGTGGAGGCACAAGTCGAAGCCCGCGCGCTTATGATGTCAACAAACAATATTTTGTCACCGGCCAACGGCAAGCCGATCATTGTCCCCACCCAGGATATCGTTTTGGGTCTTTATTATATGACGCGAGAACGTCCCAAGGCCAAGGGGACAGGTCGAATCTTCGCCAGCGCCCAAGAGGTGCGCATTGCTTACGATCAGGAAGAGCTGGAACTTCAGGCGCGCATCAACGTCAGGATGAATGGGACACGGGTCGAAACCACTACGGGTCGCGAGCTCATCTATGAGGTCGTGCCGCCGGTGATTCCGTTTAGCGAACTTAACCGCGTCATGAAGAAAAAGGAATTGGCCAATCTGATTGACGTCAGTTATCGGCTCGCGGGCAACAAAGAAACAGTTATTTTGGCAGATCGGCTGAAGGATATCGGATTTCGCTACGCGACCAAGGCCGGCATCTCAATCGGCATCAAGGACATGGTGATTCCTGCAAGCAAGCACCAGCTCCTCGATCGAGCTCTGGAGGATGTCCGGGAGATCGAAGACCAATATAAGAACGGCCTTATCACCGACGGAGAGCGCTACAACAAAGTCGTCGACATCTGGGCGGAAGTTACCGACCGGATTGCTGAGGAGATGCTGCGCGAAATCAGCACCGAGTCGGTCTCGGACGAGAAGGGACATAAAACGACGGTGCCCAGCTTTAATCCGATCTTTATGATGGCGGATTCGGGCGCTCGCGGAAGCGCCCAGCAGATTCGTCAGCTGGCCGGAATGCGCGGGTTGATGGCGAAGCCATCGGGGGAAATCATCGAGACGCCGATTACAGCTAACTTCCGCGAAGGTCTAACGGTTTTGCAGTACTTCATCTCGACTCACGGCGCCCGCAAGGGGTTGGCGGATACCGCGCTTAAGACAGCCAACTCCGGTTATTTGACGCGTCGATTGGTCGATGTCGCGCAGGACTCGGTCATTTCAGAACCGGACTGCGGCACCCTCGATGGAATCGAAATGACTCCGCTCATGGAGGGAGGCGAAATCATCGAGCCTCTTGGGGATCGGGTGTTGGGTCGCGGCGCGCTGGAAGATGTGAAGGACCCTTTCACGGGTGAAGTGATCGTGAAGGCAAACGAGGAGATCGATGAGGGACTGGTTAATCGAATCGAGGAAGCAGGGCTGGAACGGATCAAAATCCGGTCGGTCTTGACTTGTCAATCGAAGCGGGGAGTCTGCATCCTCTGTTACGGTCGTGATCTGGCGCGCGGCCACATGGTCAACTTGGGAGAAGCCATCGGCGTGATCGCGGCGCAGTCCATCGGCGAGCCTGGGACCCAGCTTACGATGCGTACGTTCCATATTGGAGGAGCGGCGAGTCGGCGCGCGGAGCAAACGATGTTGGAGGCGCGCAATGACGGGTTTGTGAAGCTCATCAATGTGAATACCGTTACCAATAAGGATGGGGATCTTGTGGTTATGAATCGAAATGGAGAGATCGCCATCGTGGATTATCCGGAGGGCGATACCGGCCGAGAGCGAGAACGCGAACGCTATCCGCTGCAATACGGCGCCAAGCTTAAGAAGGGCGCAACCAGTAGGGTCAAGGCCGGAGAGCTTCTCGCCGAGTGGGATCCGTATGCGACGCCGATTCTGACGGAGATCGGGGGAGAAGTTAAATTCGGGGATATTCTGGAGACGGTTACGATGGAAGAGAAAGTCGACGAGCGCACCGGGCTGTCGACGAAAGTCATTATCGACTCCAAAGACCTGGACAAGCGTCCGCGGATTTCGATTAAGGACCCTGAAGGGAAAACCGCGCGCTTGTCATCGGCGACGGAGGCTCGTTACCTGTTGCCTGTGGGCGCTCACATCAACGTGCAAGAGGGGCAGACGGTGTATCCCGGCGACATTGTGGCGAAAATTCCCCGCGAGACCACCAAGACCAAAGACATTACGGGAGGTTTGCCGCGAGTCGCCGAGCTTTTCGAGGCGCGCAAACCGAAAGAGTTTGCCGTCATCAGCGAGATCGATGGCGTCGTCTCATTCGGCAAGGATACCAAAGGAAAAAGAAAAGTTGTGATCACGCCGGATGTTGGTGAACCGAGGGAATATCTGATTCAAAAGGGGAAACACATTAGCGTGCACGAGGGCGACCGGGTAAAGGCCGGTGAGTCTCTTATGGACGGATCGCCTAACCCGCACGATATTCTCAATATACTCGGAGAGAAAGCGTTGGCTAAGTACCTGGTCGATGAAATTCAGGAGATCTACCGGCTGCAAGGTGTGCGCATTAACGACAAGCACATCGAAGTGATCGT
>JBOHVR010000013.1:0-5886 GCA_050735755.1 Binatia bacterium | reverse complement strand
GCAAGCACGCGTACTCGACTTCGAAGATCGGGATAATAACGATTGGCTTGTCATCAATCAGTTTACGGTTACCGAAAGTAAGCACATACGCCGACCCGATGTAGTCATTTTCGTCAACGGACTACCGCTGGCGGTTATCGAGCTCAAGAATGCTGCGGATGAAGACGCGACTGTCTGGACCGCCTTTCAGCAGTTGCAGACCTACCAAGCAGAGACTCCATCGTTATTTGCGTACAATGAAGCGCTGTTAATTTCTGATGGAGTTCAAGCGAGGATTGGTTCGCTGGGAGCAGGCCGTGAGTGGTTGAAACCTTGGCGTACGATCAGCGGTGAAGCTCTCGCGCCAGCATTCATGCCCGAGCTTCAGGTAATGGTCGAAGGCGTATTTGAGAAGCGGCGGCTACTCGATTTGATCAGACACTTTATTGTCTTCGAGGACTTCGGCGGTGGAGCCGTTGCGAAGAAGATGGCCGGCTATCACCAATTTCATGCGGTCAATGTGGCGGTCCAAGAGACGCTCCGCGCGGCGCGCATGCGAGCCGAAACTGAAGAGTGGCATGATCCCGCTGAGGGCTACAGGACATCGCGGCAACCGGGAGGCAGGCCGGGCGACCGCCGGGCTGGCGTAGTATGGCACACGCAAGGATCGGGAAAGAGCTTGACCATGGCGTTCTATGCCGGTCGCGTAATCTTACAACCTGAAATGGCAAATCCGACGCTCGTCGTTCTCACGGATCGAAATGACCTCGATGACCAGCTCTTTGGCACGTTCTCGCGCTGTCAGGAGCTGCTACGGCAGCCGCCTATTCAGGCGACCAGTCGTCAACATTTACGCGAATTACTTCAGGTGGCGAGTGGTGGCGTGATATTTACAACGATTCAGAAATTTATGCCGCCAGTGGCGGCACCCTCACCCGAACCCTCTCCCAGTGGGAGAGGGCGGAGCGAAGCGGACGGTGAGGGTCCGCTATCACAACGAAGAAACATCGTTGTGATAGCGGATGAAGCGCACCGGAGCCAGTACGATTTCATCGACGGCTTTGCCAAACACATGCGCGACGCCTTGCCGAATGCTTCTTTTATCGGCTTTACCGGAACTCCGATCGAACTCACCGACAAGAACACCCGCGCGGTCTTCGGCGACTACATCAGCGTTTACGACATCCAGCGCGCTGTCGAAGACAAGGCGACCGTTCCCATTTACTACGAGAGCCGTTTGGCAAAGCTCGATCTTAATGAAGCGGAGCGGCCCAAGATCGACCCGGATTTCGAGGAAGCCACTGAGGGCGAGGAGGTGGAACGCAAAGAGAAGCTCAAGTCGAAGTGGGCTCAGCTCGAAGCGATCGTCGGAGCGGGAAAGCGCTTGAAGCTGATCGCGCAGGACATTGTCGACCATTTCGAACAGCGCGCGGAAGCGATGTTGCGGCAGACGCAGGATGAAGGCAAAGCCATGATTGTCTGTATGAGCCGGCGCATCTGCGTCGAGCTCTGCCGCGAGATCGTGAAGCTCAGGCCGCAGTGGCATGACGACAATGACGAGAAGGGCATAATCAAAGTAATCATGACCGGCTCGGCATCGGACCCGGTGGATTGGCAAATGCACATCCGTAATAAGCCGCGGCGGGAGGAGTTGGCCAAACGCTTTCGAAACCCAACAGATCCTTTCAAGGTCGCGATCGTCCGCGATATGTGGCTCACCGGTTTCGACGCGCAGTCTCTACACACAATGTACGTGGACAAACCCATTCGCGGTCACGGTCTCATGCAGGCGATCGCGCGGGTGAATCGCGTGTTTCGCGAAAAGCCCGGTGGATTGATCGTCGACTATCTCGGGCTTGCACATGAGTTAAAGCAAGCCCTCGCGACCTATACGCAAAGCGGGGGAACCGGCGAAACCGCCATCGATCAGGAAGAGGCCGTGGCGATTCATGCTGGAGAAATACGAGATTTGCTGCGGGCTGTTTCACCCCTTCGACTGGTCCAGATGGATGTCGGCAAAGGCTGCAGAGCGCCTGTCGATCTTACCGGCAGCGCAGGAGCATGTATTGGCGCTGGAGAACGGCAAGGAACGCCTGCTGGAGGTCGTGCGGGATCTCTTACGCGCCTTTGCGCTCGCGGTCCCGCATGAAGAGGCGCTGCGTATCCGCGACGACGTGGCTTTCTTTCAGGCCGTGCGCGCAGTGCTGACCAAACACTCCCCGGGGGAAAGGCAAACTCAGGAGGAGCTGGACTTCGCGGTCCGACAAATTGTTTCGCGCGCGGTAGCGCCCGAGGGAGTGATGGATATTTTCGCCGCTGCGGGACTGCAGAAGCCGGACATCTCGATCCTGTCGGATGAATTTCTCGCCGAGGTTCGGGATATGCCGCACCGGAATTTGGCAGTGGAACTCTTAAGGAAGCTTCTTTCGGGAGAGATCCAGACGCGGCGGAAAAAGAACGTCGTGCAAGCGCGCTCGTTTACCGAGATGCTGGAGCAGTCGATCCGAAAATACCAAAACCGCGCTATCGAAGCGGCACAGGTCATTGAAGAGATGATCGGGCTCGCTAAGGGCATGCGCCAAGCCAACGAACGGGGCGAAGCGCTCAAGCTTTCCGAAGAAGAGCTGGCGTTTTACGATGCGCTTGAGACGAACGACAGTGCCGTCCAGGTTCTCGGTGATGAGACCTTGCGCACGATTGCGCGGGAGGTAACCGACGCGGTCCGCAAGAACGTCACAATCGACTGGACCATGCGTGAGAACGTGCGCGCCCAACTCCGCGTGATCGTAAAGCGAATCCTGCGCAAATACGGCTATCCGCCGGACAAGCCGGAGAAAGCGACCCAGACCGTGCTGGAGCAGGTGGAACTGCTCGGGTGGGAAGTGGCGGCGTAGGCAACCGGTGCAAAAAATGCAACAGTTAAAAGCACAATTTGCAGAGAATACGTATTTGCTTTAGCGACGGATCACCGATCATGAAGTACAATCCTAATGCCCACCACCGCCGCTCAATCCGATTGAAAGGTTACAACTACAAGCAGCCTGGCGCGTATTTTGTCACGATCTGCACGCAGGACCGGGCTTGTCTGTTCGGGAACGTGGCGGACGACAAAATGCAGTTGAACGACGCGGGTAGAATGGTTCAACATTGGTGGTTTGAATTGAATCGTAAATTCCCGACGGTCGAGACCGATGAATTCGTGGTCATGCCGAATCATTTTCACGGCATCGTTGTCATGTCTGTCAGGGCCGACCTGCGTGTCGGCCCTGTGTCGGACGACGCACACGCCGCCCATCAGGGCGCACACACAGGTGCGCCCCTACCGAGGATCATCCAATGGTTTAAAATCATGACGACAAATGAATATATCCGCTGCGTGAAAACCGAATCGTGGCCGTCCTTCAATAGACAATTATGGCAGCGGAACTACTACGAACACGTGGTTCGCAATGACGATTCCCTGAATCGGATCCGGCAATACATAGTCGATAACCCTGCGCGCTGGGCATTCGACCGGGAAAATCCAGCCGCCACTGCGCTGGAGCCGGAGGACGCATGGCTGGCTTCAACGAAGCCCTCCTCGACTCGACCATTGTGAGAACGCGCGCGCGCAAACCCCGAGTGATGGAAGAGGGCGGCTTTACCGAGAAACTGTATCGCACACGTCTTCAGGCGAGGAAGAATCGGGGCTGACCACGAGTGATGGCGTAATACCCTTACATGGAGCCCCGGAAAGTCTGATTGAAGCAGCGCAGCACATGCGCAAGCGTGCCGACGATCATGACAAAGGCAAAGGGATGCAATAGTATCGTAAAGAACGAATCCACCAGCCCAATGAGCCAGCTTCTTTCCGTTGAACCCCCACTGGCCATCTGTAAGATCTTTTCGAAATCCATCGTACCCTCCCGTGCCAATCACTGAGCTGCCTCTATCCTTCCCAAAGCACGGGATATGCCAATGCAGCGCTTTGACAATCGCAAGCAAACCTCTGCACAAATTCTCTGCGGGAGCTCGCGAAAAATAAAAATGTATCCTTTCAGCTGAGCCAGGGTCTACAAAAGTAGTCAGGATGGAAGGCGAGGGTGGGGTTCGCCGCTACGACTTGAGCGGCTTTTCACTGCAGCTCAGTAAGGCGCTGTTGAAGGACGAGTTTCGATTCGTTGAGTTGCCCGGCCTCGGGGCGCATCGCGGTCAGTATTCCAGCATCCTTAAGCAATCGGAGTTTATCGGAACGGCTCAACTGCTCGTGTCCTTCGGTAAGTACTTTCTCGCGCAGCTCTTGATTGCGCGCAACAGTTTTTGCCGATCGCTGAGCTTTGTCGCGGAGCAGCGCGACATGCACAGCTCGGGCTTCGGGGTCGATGAGCGCGCGGGTGAAGCCGACGTTTTGCGGTGATCTGCTCCGGCGTTGGTGTAACGACGCCTCCAAACGGTTGATCACTTCGGGTGGGGCGAGCTCTTCCGGGATGAGAAACAGGCGCAGCTTGCGCAGCGCGCGGCCGACAGTCGGCCGGCTCGAATAGACTGAGACAGGAATAGAGAATAGAAGCGCGACCGGGACCGGCAACAACCACCAGGAGAAAGCGGGATTAACCCACCAGACAAGGGAGATCCAGAAGGCGGCGAACAGCGTCGAAACGCCGTGATATTGGATCGCCTCTCTCCAATCGGTTCCCCCATCATGACGGCGCTGCGGCCCCCATTTAATCTGCCGGCCCATCAAGGTGAGAAGGACAAATTTGCTGTGGAACCACATCCGAATCGGGGCCAGCAGCGTCGATAGCAAAATCTCCAGGATGATGCTCGCGCACAGATGAGCCAGGCCGCCCAAGCTCTTTCGTTTCCCAGTGCTCACCATCAACAACAAGCTGAGGAACTTAGGCAGAAACAACAACACCGCGGTCATGCTCAAAAGCGCGATGGCGCGTTCGGGATGCCACTGGGGCCAAATCGGGAACAAACTTGGCGTGGGGAGAAAGTAGATTGGCGGGAGCAGTGACTCGGCGGCGACTCTGACCGTGCTCAAAGCCAGGAAGACTGCCCATAGGAGCGCCGACGCGTAAGCCATAACTCCCATGAAAAGCATGGCGCGATGACCGGGGCGAAGTCCGGCGGCGCAAAGCAACCGCAAGTGCTGCAGATTGCCTTGACACCAGCGCCGGTCCCGCGTGAGCTCGTCCAGCAAGGCCGGCGGCACCTCTTCGTAGCTGCCGCCCAAGTCGGGAGCTATCCAAACTTCCCAACCGGCTCGAGCCATCAAGGCGGCTTCAACAAAATCGTGACTGAGGATCTCTCCTCCCAGCGGCGGATCTCCCGGCAATCGAAAAAGCCCGCAATGTTGAATGAAAGCCGAGACGCGGATAATCGCGTTGTGCCCCCAGTAGAAGCCTTCTCCCAACTGCCAGAAATGAAATCCGGCGCCGAGCATCGGTCCGTAAACGCGGCCGGCAAATTGCTGGACACGGGCGAGAAGAGACTCCCGGTTCGCCATCATGGGAAGCGGCTGAACGATGCCCGCTCTCGGAGAGCGCTCCATGATTCTCGCCAACCGGACCAGAGTCTCGCCGGTCATCACGCTGTCGGCGTCGAAGACGACCATGTAATCGTAGTTGCGACCCCAGCGGCGCAGGAAGTCAGCGATGTTGCCGCTCTTGCGTTTAATATTATTGCGCCGGTGCCGGTAGAAGATCCTGCCGAAGCCCTGGAGGGCGCGGCACGTCTCGGCCCAGGCGAGCTCTTCTTCGACCCAGGTGTCGGGATCCTGGCTGTCGCTCAAGACGTAGAAATCGAAATGCGCAAGCTGTCCGGTCGCGGCGAGCGAACAATAACTTGCCTCCAATCCGGCGAAGACGCGGTTGACGTCTTCGTTGAAAATCGGCATCACCACGGCCGTTCTAGATCTCAGCG
>JBOHVR010000012.1:0-2478 GCA_050735755.1 Binatia bacterium | reverse complement strand
TGCCAAGTCGGCAAGCGGGCTCTCCAAGTCAAGGCCGTTCCGGGCGCCGTTCAAACTAAAATGATAAAGCGTGCCGTTATTGATATCCCCCACAAAAAGGTCGTTCTGATACTGCAGCCCCAGCGCCGTTGAGTTCAGAAAGACTATCCCTGTCGGTCCGACCGGGTTCTGCCACGAAAACTCCGGATCGCTGTACTGGGAGCCCGAAACCGTGAACAGGTCGCCGGTTCCCTGCAGGTCGCGACTATCGGGTCCCATAATCTGTTCCCAGCCGCTGTTGAAACCGGGCTCGACCAGATTGATCTCGTCATAAGCGTCAGGACCGTTCTCCGTCGTCCAGAGCTTCTCGGTCAGCGGATCGAAGGCCATACCAAAAGAGTTGCGAATCCCATAGGCATAGTACCTCGCGAGATTGCCACCTTGAGCCGCAAACGGATTGTCCGCGGGGACACTCCCGTCGGCGTTGATGCGAAAAATCACTCCGGTGTCATCGGGCGCCGGACCTGAGGCAAAGTTCTGCAGTTGGCCGTTCCGATTCAAGTCGCCAATAACGACGTAGAGCTTTCCGTCCGGCCCGAAAATTACCACGCCGCCATTGTGATTCGGCCCGCTTGACACCGGCAAGTCCAGAATTAATGTCGGATGGGTCAGCTGATTTCCGTTCCAAGTATAGCGGTAGACGCGGTTGCCCGCCGCGGCTCCGGAGCTATCGCTTCCCGTGCTGCTTTCCGTGTAATAGAGATAAACGAAAGCCGTGCTCGAGAAGTTGGGATGAAGAGCAATACCAAGAAGGCCGCGTTCTGAAGAAGCATCAACAGCAACATCCAAAACTTGACCCGACTGCAGCAGGCCTCCAATCACGCGCCGGACTTTACCGTCGTTTTTCTGTAGGACAAGAATGTCATCCGGGCCGATAAAAGCCATAGTCGTCGGCGAGCTTAGACCCGATACGACCTCTCGGACCTCGAGGTTCGAATCCGTTAATGAGGGGGCAGCAAAACAAGGCGCCGTCGCGAGAAAACAAGCGCCTATCAAAAATAGGAGTTTCTTCATCGCGGCAGGTTCCTCCCAATTATACATTTGCCATCCGGCAACGCCAATGGAACGGCCCGCGCGGTATCGTGATTCTCGCCGCGTCGACCCCCATCTTTAGCGTTGGCGTGAGTTATGTTATGTCTCTCGTTACGGCTCGCCCATGGCATCGTCTTCTGGCCCGGAAATCCCTGTCTCGTTCTCCAATCGAAGAGGTCAAGTCTTGAGCGGGGTTTTGCGCCAGCCCCATGGCCTTTTCTCCTCAGCGGTTATTCTGTGCCACGGCATGGAGTCCAACAAGGAAAGTGAAAAAATTGTCGCTCTTGCCGAAATACTGAGCGAGAACGGTTTGCTGACGCTGCGCTTCGATTTTGCCTGCGCGAACGAGAGCAGCGGAGACTTCGCTGATATCACCTACAGCGGCGAGGTCGAGGATCTGCGCGCCGCATTTGATTACATCCTGCAATATCCTGTCCGGAACATCGGGGTTTTTGGCTCGAGCATGGGAGGAACAGTGGCTCTGCTGTTTGCCGGCCAGGAAGAAAAGGTGGCCGCGCTCGCAACCCTGGCGGCTCCTCTACATCCCGAAAAAATCACAGAGCAGATCCTGTCTCCAGATGGGATCGACGAATGGCAGCGGTGCGGCTATGTCATCTACCATGAGCGCCGAATTAACGTGACCCTGCTTGAAGACCTGCGCACCCTCAATGTTCCGCGCACGGCAACTTACCTGAGGTGCCCGACGCTCGTGATCCACGGTGATCGCGACGAAACCGTTCCTGTCGAAGAGGGGTACGAATTGTTTTCTTTGCTGCCGGCGACCAAAAAGCTTTCCATTATCCAAGGAGCAGATCATCGCTTCTCGGACCCGGATCGTTTGCAGCAAGTCCTGGACCTCGCCAGCGGTTGGATGACAGGCCATTTAAAGTGACCTACCCATGAAGCGATTACTGCTCCAAGTTGTTCTGGTTTTGCTTTGCACGTTCGCGCTCTCCGCCTGCCGCCGCGACTTGCGCACGCCCGAGGGCGTCGCCGAGGAGTTTGTGGACCAGCACTATGTGCGGATCAATCTCAGCAAGGCAAAGGAATATACTGTGGGGCTCGCGCAAAAAAAGCTCGACGAAGAAATCCGCTTGACAGCGGGACAGTTAATCGATGCCGGGACGCGCAAGCCCCGAGTCCATTACAAGTTGCTTGAGAAAAAGGAAACCGCCGCGCGGGCTTCGTTCCTCTACCTGGCGACCATTCAGGTTGAGGATGCTCCCGAATTCACGCGCCGCTGGCTGATCTTTGCGCGCAAGGAGGGCGATGCCTGGCGCGTATCGAATTTTACGGAATTTGACTAAGAGACTAACTCTTCCGGGTTAAGTAAACCGCCTTCTTTCCATTGGTACGCCCCTCGACCGGCCTCCAATCCTCCTCGTTGCGACACGCGCGGTCCCGTAC
>JBOHVR010000011.1:0-2107 GCA_050735755.1 Binatia bacterium | reverse complement strand
CCCGGGAGGGTGCTGGGGTTCCTTGGATTTTTCTGAAGCGCACTGAATAGCGAGATTCATTACTCCATCCGAGAGATGAATCGACCCCCTTGCCCCGCGCACGACCTCTCTCATACCAAAAACCCTTTTGTAGAAATCAGCCAGCTTGTCCGGGTTGTGCGTCTTAATAGCGAGGTGACGAAGTTTAGCCATGCTGTTACTCCTTCGACTGAATCAAGTCCTTTAATCATTCATGCTAGAAACTGCTCTAGACGCTTTCCGACCTACTGTCAATCAGTTTCCGCCGGTCTGCAACGCCGCCATGCGGCGGCGCTGCTCATGTTACTGAACGTACCTGCCACCTCAATCGTTCCCGCCATATTCTGGATGTGACCCTAATCTTTGCGTTCGGCAACTTCTGTGATAAAGATCAAGCCTTGAGATCGCCCCGTATCCGCGCCATGAGACTGACTCGTCCTCACAGCGCAACGGGCCAGTCACAATGCGTCGAGAACGCTTGTGAGAAAATCAAGCAATATAGTTCCGAACTCGGCCGGCAGGAGGAGCAGCATGAAGACAACATATATTTGGGCGGCGGGATATCTTGTGGCGTCATGGTTGCAGGTCGGAAGCGTTCTTGCCGCGGCTGCGCCGAGCCAGCCGATACTGAAGGCAAAGAAGGAAGCCGAGGCCAAAGGGTATACCTTTTTTACCAATCACGACGAGATCGTCGCCCAGGCAAAAAAAGAGGGCAAGCTGCGGGTATTCAGCGGTCAAGACCCAAAGTCTCTCAAAGCGGTAACCGAAGCTTTCAAGAAAACCTATCCGTTCATTGATGTCCGCTCGGAGGGAATCGATGGAACCGAGATCTATCAACGAATGCTTCAGGAAATGAAAGCGGGGCTGGCCAAATGGGACGTTAACTATGTCGCCTTTGATTTCTACAGCGATTACCTCCCTCATCAGAAGAAATTTGACATATTAGGAATGTCCGAACACGGCGTGCTGAAGATGTCGCCTAAAATGGTGGACCCGGTGAACCGGCACATCGTGTCTCTTCAAAGCAACATCCAAGTCGTTGCTTATAACAAAGAGGTGATCGCGCCGGACAGAGTCCCGGCTAACTGGGAAGGTTTTCTGAAGCCGGAATTCAAGGACAGAAAGCTTGCAACCGACGTGAGGCCCAAAAACCTCGCCGCCCTTGTACCGGCCTGGGGTCTGGAGAAAACGTTGGACTACGCGAAGAAATTAGCGGCTCAAAACCCGATCTGGCTACGGGGAGACGCGCAGATCGTTACCTACTTGATGACCGGCCAATTCGCTATCGCCTTGGCCCCGAACTATAAAACAATCGAAAGGATTAAGCCCAAAGATCTTAAGGACGTCTTGGGATACAAGGTAGTGGAACCGATTCCCACTCGTCTCAGCGAAACCCAAGCGGTTCTTGCCAACGCGAAAAATTCTCACGCTGCTTTGTTGTGGCTGGAGTTCGAAGCGAGCCCGGAGGGTCAGAAGATTTTGGACGATATCGATCTAGCGGCATCCATTTATAGCTCCGGTTCGGTCCACGGGCGCTTGACGCAGGGCAAGAATATCTCGCTTCTTGCGTGGGAACATTATCTAAAAATGGAGCGTTACGAGCAGGAAATGGTCAAGGCTTTTGGATTTCCTCGAGCAGAGAGAAAATGAAAGCCGGGTCCTTCGGGACATTGTTTCAGCGCGCCTGCTTTTGTCCCAACTGATCCGCGAAGGAGAGTTCCATCTCTTCAGCTGACAGCGAACGGGAGCCCGATATGGATTTCACGAGAGAAGAAGCGGCGCTCATCGCCGAGCTAGAAGGAGTCTCGGGTAATTTTTGGGCGGGAGAGGCGGAAGTCGTCCGGACTTACTTCGCTCGTCATCGAACCCGAGAGCGCGACCTGGCTTGGCTCAGGCACCAGGCATGGAAAGAGATCAAGCAGATTCCCATTATTGCCAGTGAAGTCATTCGCGCAACCGACAGAGTCGGGAAAGATCTTTCGTTCGACGAATATCTCGAAATAACCAAGAAGTGTTGGGAAGAAGCCAAGCACTACGTTTGGATGGCGGAGTGTCTTGAGGAGCTGGGTGATCAGGCACTGAGCTTGGC
>JBOHVR010000010.1:0-4215 GCA_050735755.1 Binatia bacterium | reverse complement strand
GGCTAAAGACGGTCCTAAAGCCGCCACGATCAATAAAGCCCCAACCATGCCCAAGTACTTCCTCATAATTCCTCCTAGGTTTCTTCTTCTTTGGTTTGCTCCGGTATTGTGACGAGCTTGCGTGTATAGACGAAAAGACCCCGCCAAGGTTTACCCGCCACCGTTCTTGACGGAGGACAGGGGCGCTAGGTATAGTGCGTCGGTCTTGTCATCCTGCAGCCGAACTTATCAGGATCCCCAAGCAGCGAAAGCAGAACATTTCTCCATACGGAAAGGTCAAACATGCGCGTCGCCGACGCCATAATGCAAATTTTCAAGACAGAAGGCGTGTGTTTTGTCGCCGGTTTTCCCGGCGATGACATTCTGCCGTTGTTCGACGCTCTCTATCATCAGCCAGAAATTCCTTTGATCCTCACGCGCCATGAGCAAGCCACGGTTTTCATGGCCGATGGCTATGCACGGAGCAGCGGTGAAGTCGGTGTGGCCATGGTCACGAAGGGACCCGGGCGCTGCAACGCAATGACAGCCATCGTGAACGCTTTTACCGACTGCGTTCCTTTGGTCGTGCTGTTTGGCCACAACGCGCGTAAATCGTGGGGCAAGGGGGTTCTGCAGGAAATTCCCTATCTTGAAACATTCTCTTCTGTTGCCAAGTGGGTTTTCAGCATTCCCGCGCCGGATCGCGTCCCCGAAGTCTTTCGGCGCGCGTTTACGCTCGCGCGATCGGGGCGTCCCGGTCCGGTCGTTTTGGAGGTTCCTCAGGATATCAGCGCGGCAGAGATCGAGATGCCGGTGTACAAGGCAACAAGACGGGTGCGTTTTGGTCCGGATCCCGATGACGTTGACAAATGCCTGGATCTCCTTTTGCACGCAAAGCGGCCACTCGTGTATGCCGGGCGCGGCGGGCTGTGGTCCGGAGTGACTCCGGAGCTGGTCGCGCTGGCAGAAACTTACGCTCTGCCGGTTATGGCTACGTTGCCGGGAAAAGGCGTCATGCCCGAGGACCATCCTTTATGTCTGGGGCTGGGTGGTTATCCGCGGGCCGTCTACAGCACCGGTCAGGCCCGGAAATTCGCCGAGGAAGCGGATTTGATCTTGGCGCTGGGTTGCAGTTTTCGCCAGCACGCTACTTCCGCTTGGCTGCCCAAGCCAAAAGAAGACGCGCGTATTATCCAGGTCGATGTGGACCCGGCCGAGCTGCACAAGAACTATCCTGCGGATCTGGCTGTTCTCTCCGATCTCAAGCTTTTTCTGCGCGAGCTGCTGCGCCAGGCGAGTATCAAGTGTCGCGGTTGGCGCGCTGATCTGGGCGAAGATGTGGCGCAAGAAATCAGGCGCGAGAAGGAAAAATGGCTGGCTTCCTGGATGCCCCGGCTTACGTCCAGCGAGGCTCCCATGAATCCCTATCGGGTGTGCTGGGACCTCGGGAAAATTCTGGATCGACGCAACACGATCATCTTTCACGACGCGGGAGTGACCCGCGCCTATCTCTCGCATCATTACGAGACTCCTTATCCCAACGGATTCATCGGTTTCGGCGGGACGAGCGCCATGGGCTGGTCGATTCCGGCGGGGATGGGCGCGAAGTTAGGACATCCGGACAAAAACGTCGTCGTCGTAACCGGCGACGGCGCGTTCGGGATGACGGGGATGGAGATTGAGACTGCGGCGCGAAATGGAATCCGCACGTTGACCATCATTTTGAACAACGAGGCGCTGGGAGCGAGCCAGGAAACGCAGCGAGAGCGCTTCAAGCGGGAGATTGGAGTTCACCAAGGCGGTGACTACGCCGGCTTGGCTCGCATGCTGGGCGCCTTGGGTGAGCGCGTGGAAAAGCCGGAAGATCTGCCGAGCGCAGTTGAACGCGGCCTCAATCATCCGGGGCCAGCTTTACTGGAGGTGCGGGTAAAACCGCTCGAGCCGAGACCCTGGAAATAAAATCTTCCCCAGGAGAAGTCAGTCTATGCTTTACAATCAAGAACGCCTGCATTCCCTGATGGATCAATTTGGTATAGATGCGATCGTAGCAGCGACGCCCGAGAACATTTTTTATCTCAGCGGGTTCACGTCTTGGAGTCAAGGAGCATACAAGTATGGTAATACGATCGGGCTCGAAGCGCGGGAGTTTCCTTTTATCTTTGGCCCCGCGGAAAAAGTCGATGATCCCTTTCTTCCCGACACGACCGGTGTTCCGCTGGAGCCGGGAATGACGATCAACCTGGAAGCTTCGTACCACGAGTTTGGGTGGGGAACCGTCCATGTCGAGTACACCCTGGCGGTCACTGACAAAGGAAGCGAGTACCTGAGCTCGCCTGAGCAGCAGAAACTGCACTGGCTGCCGCTGGTTTAACGCATTGGTTAAGACACAACAATGTCGCGTTTTACAATCCGTTGCTATTACCGTTATTCCGGCCGCTAACTTCTCGGAGCGACTTTCATGGAACTGATTCCTCGAATTGATCCCCCGTCCCGGCTTCTTCTAGGCCCCGGTCCCAGTCCCGTGCATCCAAGGGTGCTGGACGCCATGGGGCTTCCGGTCATCGGCCATCTCGATCCCGCATTTTTGAAAATCATGGACGAAACGATGGTGATGCTGCGGCAGGTCTTTCAGACGGAAAACCGGATCGCGCTGCCGATGTCCGGCACCGGCAGCGCGGGAATGGAAACTTGCTTTGTAAATCTCATCGAGCCTGGCGATGCGGTGCTTGTTGGGGTTAACGGCGTATTCGGGACCCGGATGGTCGATGTCGCGGAGCGCTGCGGCGCACAGGTGGACAAAGTGGAAGCCGAATGGGGCAGCGCCCTCGACGCGGAGCAGTTTCGCGCCGCTCTGGCCAAGAAACGCTACAAGATTGTCGCCGTGGTCCATGCCGAAACTTCGACCGGCGTTCTCCAGCCGTTAGAAGAAATATCGCGCCTCGCGCACGAATACGATGCTCTGTTCCTCGTAGACGCCGTGACATCGCTCGGCGGGACGCCGGTCAATATCGACGCCTGGAACATCGACGCTTGCTACAGCGGAACCCAGAAATGTCTAAGCTGCCCGCCGGGGCTCTCCCCGGTGACCTTCAACGGGCGCGCGATTGCCGCCGTGCGCAAGCGCGGCCGAAAAGTCCAGAGCTGGTACCTCGATCTGTCCATGATCGAAAAATATTGGGGCAGCGAGCGGGTGTACCATCATACCGCGCCAATATCGATGAACTATGCTTTGCACGAAGCGTTGCGCCTAGCGCTTGACGAAGGCTTGGCGGCATGTTGGCGGCGCCATCGGGAAGTGCACGAAACTTTCGTCCGGGAGATTCAGAAAATCGGACTTGAGCCGGCCGTTCGGGAAAGTATCCGCGCTCCGATGATCAACGCGGTGCGCATCCCGCCAGGCGTGGACGACGCGCGGGTGCGCCAGCGCCTGTACGATGAATTCAACATTGAAATCGGCGCCGGGCTGGGACCGCTCAAGGGAAAGATCTGGCGCGTCGGTTTGATGGGGCATGGAGCGAGAGTGGAAAACGTGGAGAGGCTAGTGCAGGCGCTGCGGCAACTGATTCAATAGGAGCGCGAAGGGGAGAAGAACATGCAGATCACCAACGTGAAAGCGACGACCCACAACATTCCGGTGGATATTCCGCTTCTGAGCACGAAAGTTCATCGGGCCGTGACCTTTGCGGCGGTTGAAACGACCGAGGGGATTACGGGCTATGGGCTCACCAGCGCGCCGCAGCGGTTCGGCATAAAGGAGTTCCTTAACCGAGAGGTTGCTCCGTTTCTGAAAGGGCAGAACCCTTTGGAGTCCGAGCGCGTCTGGCATAGCCTCTATCGCACTTTTAACGCGCGCTCTCAGGGGGGAGCCTGGAGCGGCGCCGTAAGCGCGATTGATATCGCCCTGTGGGATATCAAGGGCAAGAAATACGGTGAGCCCGTGTGGCGGCTGCTAGGCGGAGCGCAAAATCCGGTTCCCTGCTATATTACGTTCGGGCTGCGTGAATTCGACGTCGAGCAACTCGTCGAGATGGCAACGAGGTTTGTCACGGCGGGAGAAGACAAGCTCAAGATGGTGGTGGGCATCAACGGGGGCCAAAGTCACCTCGAAGATGCGCGCCGCGTTAAAGCGGTGCGCGAGGCGATCGGCGAGAATGTCGATCTTATGGTCGATGGCAATTGCGTGTTTCCGTTCAACCGGGCCCTGGAATTATGCAAGCTTTTGGAGCCGTATCGCCT
>JBOHVR010000009.1:0-1972 GCA_050735755.1 Binatia bacterium | reverse complement strand
CTTTTCAGTCGGCAAGGCGGGCCTCCAGCGCAGCGATCCCCTGCGCTCGAACAACCTGCCGAATCCCATGAATCCTCAGCTCTCGGATCGTATCCGAATGTGCGCGAAATTTGCAATCAATAGCAGGTTGTTGAAGAACACCCTCTCGAGCGGCCCCCGCACAAGGTCCGAGGCGGAAGATGACGGTTGAGGAAAGACACGGCGCGGCCTCCGGCGACTTCTGATGCGCCGGCAAATGTGGTATGAGGCCGAAGGTGACAAGATGAAAAATGCAGTCTATTTGTTGGTATTCGTATTCTTAGGCTGCGGTGCGCCGCGGCTTATGAGCCCCGGAGCGACGTTTCTACTGAGCGTGGATCACTATCGGGGAGAGATCCGAGGGCTTGAAAAAAAGCCGGAGCGGTGGCCTGAAAGGCAAGAGTTGGCGGAATGGTTGAAGACGCAGTATCGTAGTACGATCGGAAAGTCCGAGCCGTTTGAGCAGTTGGTTGATCTGGCATCCAAAAGGCGGGAGTTTCTTATCGCTTTGCAGGATCCTTACCTGAGGGCCGAGCGCGTCGCTGAGATGAAAGAAGAAGTCGTAAAGATGAATAAGGAGTTGGAGGAGTTAAAGCAGCCTGTAACGGCGCAGGTGGAAACCGCCGAAATGCGCGTGCCCCGGGATCGATCTCAAAGCATCGAGACTATTGCCGCCATTGGTCTAGCGGCTCTGGGCATTGAAGCCTTGGTGTCCGGTGTTAGCAGGCGGTCAGCTCCTCCTACTATAGTCGTCGGTGAGCGCTACTACGTTACAGACCATGGTCCTTTTGCCACGGTGAGGCTTGCGGAAGGCCAAATTCATCGCTGCTCTATCGTTCACATTGATGAAGGTGTAGCAAGCATAAGATGTGACCCGCCAGGTGGGAGGTCCTAGACATGGGTAGATGTTTTCTCTCTCAAGCCTTCCACACGCCAAAAGTTATGCCGTGACCCGTGCCGGCCGGCGAGCGATAACAAGGCTGGTAGTCCACCAGAGTCATCGGGACAGGATCCATAGCGGCTGCCACGGCTATCCAATTTAGCGTCTCGGGAGTTCCCGGGCCCAGATTGAGTCGATTGCGGGGCAGCGTGCAAAGGCGCTCGAAATCCTTGCTCCGCAGAGCGTCGATGACGATGTGATCCAACTCTTCGTCCATGATCTGATGGCTCAAACCGCCGGAAGCCATGAGCGCGATGCGCTTGTTCTCCGGCCATGAATCGATCGCGCGACGGAGCGCCGTGCCGAACTGAAAGCAGCGTCGGGGCGTCGCTTGGCTGGGCAGGTAGCGGCTTACGGTGACCGGAACCATCGGGATGGTGCAGTCGGTCTGGTAGTGCGTGTAAAAACACGTAAAAGCGTCATCGATGCCGAGTTCCGGCCGGTAGTTTTCCATGGACGCGATATCGAACCCTTCGTCAACCAGGCCGGCAATCAAATGCTCGGCCAAAGAGGGATAACCCTTGTAGCTGCGGCTATGACGTTCTTTGGGGGCGTGCGCGACTCCTGAATAACGCGTCTGGCTCTGACTCTCAGCGCGCGGCGCCGTTCGGCCTGCTAGAGTCGCGCCCCGAAAAACGCTGAAGACCGCGATCGTATCGTCGGGCAAGATGCCGTGGGGATTGCTGACGACGACCGCGACATCGGGTTTGGCCTCGGCCAGCATGCCCTTGATCTTGTTGATAGACGCTTGACACGCGTTCCAGCGCTGTTCCTTTTTTTCGGCCGTTAGCTCTTTTTGAATGGAAGGATTCGCCTTGCGCATCAGCTCGTCATACCTGTACCTGGGATCTTTCATGTCGCGGGCGACGATCTCGTCCCAATTCTCCGGGCGGGTCTCGATGGTAGGCCCGTGCGAGCTTCCGAAGGCAAAAGTAATCTCAGCCATAATGATCTCCCTTGGCGTTGCTGCGCGAGGATTCCGCTATGTGCCTGAACTCCTACGCTGCCTTGTAT
>JBOHVR010000008.1:0-6211 GCA_050735755.1 Binatia bacterium | reverse complement strand
ATTCAGTCTACGTGCGCTCCGGGCAACAATAACCTGATGGAATTGCTGCTGATGCTAGATGCGTTTAAACGCGCGTCGGCCCAACGCATCACGGCGGTCATTCCTTATTACGGTTATGCCCGGCAGGACCGCAAAGTTCTCCCCCGGGTTCCCATCAGCGCCAAGCTAGTTGCCGACCTGTTGACGACTGCGGGAGCGAGCCGAATTCTCACGCTGGATTTACACTCCGGCCAGATCCAGGGATTCTTTAACGTGCCCGTGGACAATCTCTACGCGACACCCGTCTTGCTCGAATATCTGGAGCGGCGTTTAAATCGAAACGAGATCACGATGGTATCCCCGGATGCCGGAGGCGTGGAAAGGGCCCGAGACTTTGCAGCGCGACTCGATGCTTCTTTGGCCATTATCGATAAGCGTAGGGTGGGACCAAACGTGGTGGCGGAGATGAATATTATCGGTCAAGTCAGAGGACAAACAGCAATCCTCGTTGATGACATGATTGACACCGCAGGGACTCTGACGATGGCAGCCCAGGCCCTGGGAGAAGAAGGAGCGCGGAGGATCATTGGATGTTGCACGCATGCGGTTTTGTCGGGCGCGGCAATCCAAAAGATCACCGAGTCTCCCATCGAGGAGTTGGTGGTAACCAACTCTGTTCCGTTGAGTGTTGAGGCGCAAGCGTGCAGGAAAATAAAAGTTCTCTCAGTCGCTCGCTTGATTGCCGAGGCGATTCGCCGCACCCACGAAGAAGAGTCTATTAGTTCGCTTTTTGTCTGAGAGGTAGAAACCTCTCGCGAGGAGGTCATTGGAGTGGAAACCATAGAAATAAAGGTCGAGGCCCGTGAAGTTGGGCAAAAAGGAAAAACCAAGAGTTTGCGTCGCAACGGAAAGATTCCGGCGGTTTTTTACGGTCCAAAGTCCGCGCCGGTTCCGCTGGAGATGGATAGCCGCGACTTCCTTGCTCGGGTTGCCGGGATCGAAGGCTCACACTTGATCCGCATCACCTCGCAAACAACGACGCTGGCGAACAAAGTCGCCTTGGTCAAGGACATTCAATTTCACCCGATCACCGGCGCGCCTCAGCACGTAGACCTTTACGAGGTTGACCTAACGGCGAAAATTACAGTCAAGGTGCCGCTTCATTTCGTCGGTAAAGCTGCCGGTGTGGTTCGCGGCGGAATTTTGCAGCCGATTGCGCGCGAAGTCGAGATCGAGTGTTTGCCGTTGGATATTCCGGAGTACATTGACGTCGAGGTCTCGAGTCTTGATATCGGCGACTCTTTGCATATCTCAGATCTTGCCATTCCTGCCAGCGTCGCTGCCGCTTATGAGACCGATTTCCCTGTCGTGAGCGTTGTGCCTCCGACGGTTGAGAAGGCTCCCATCGCGGAAGCGATTCCAGCGGCCGAGGGAGTGGAGGCGGCCGAAGCTGTGGGCGAGGAGAAGGGAAAGGAAGAGAGCTCAGAGTCTTAGTCTTTTCCGCCCCAGCTCATAGAATAGTGGGTTTTCGGAAATCTGCGTGAAAATTGTTCTGGGTCTGGGAAATCCCGGAAAAAAGTACGAGTGTACAAGACACAATTTGGGTTTCCTGGTGCTGAACGAAATCGCTTCGACGCATGCGATCGGTTTTGCGCCAAAGCGGTCCTTAGAGTCATTGATCGGTCGATGGAAGGTGGGTGAGGAAGAGGTGCTACTGGTCAAGCCGCAAATTTACATGAATCATTCGGGGCGGGCGGCGGGGGCTGTGTTACAGAAATTTCCCGTCGGAATTCAGAATCTCGTGGTCGTTCACGACGATTTGGATCTCCGATTTGGCCAAATCCGGATCCGGGCACGAGGAAGCCACGCGGGTCACCGGGGGGTTCAGTCGATCCTCGACGCCGTTGGCGAAGAGTCGTTCTTACGTGTCCGTTTAGGCATCGGCCGACCGGCGGTCGGTTTGGACGCTACGGAATACGTCTTGGAGCGGTTCAGCGCGGAGGAGCGGTCGCGTTTGCAGGCCGCGATTTCCCGGGCGGCCGACGCGGTTGCATGCGTTCTGCAGGAGGGTCCCAAAGCCGCGATGGAAAGATTCAACCGGGTTGATTCGAACTGAACGAGCGGTTCGAAGCAGCGAAATGCCGCCACGAGCCTGGTCAGCAGAAGCATAAGACCCGGTGATTATTCTTCTCGCGGTTTAGGGTAAGGCGAATTGTAAATCAAGTTTTGCTGTGCTACAGGTTGAGTGACTTATGGCGGAAATAGTCAATTCATACCGGTACGAGACCGTATTTGTTCTTCACCCCGAACAGGCGCCCAGGGCGAAGGAGTTCATCGAACGCTTCAGGAAAATCGTGGAAGGATTGGGCGGGGTTATGGCGTATATGGAGGAATGGGGCATCAGAGAGCTTGCTTACCGGATTCAAAAGCAGAACAAGGGCTATTATACTTTATTGCAATACACCGCTCCCCCTAAAGCCGTCGCGGAACTGGACCGCAATCTGAAAATCAGTGAAGGCGTTATTCGCCATCTTACCGTGCGCGTGGAAGAAGATTCCGCATCCAAACCTGGACCTGAAGATCGCGGACCGAGAAGAAGCGTAGAAAGAGAATCGGCTAAACCAGAACCCTAGCAACGGCTGCTTTGTTCGAACAGATCGAGCATCGGATGGCTGGGTACAACAAGGTTATCCTGGTTGGGAACCTCACGCGAGATCCGGAACTCCGTTATACGCCGGGGGGGCTAGCGGTTTGCGAATTTTCTCTCGCAGTCCAGCAGAAACATGCAGAAACACGAGAGGACGTTTGTTTTGTCGATATCGTGGTATTCGGTCGCGTTGGTGAGGCGAGCAAGGAGTATTTGCACAAAGGGTCGCGCGTGTTGGTCGATGGCCGATTGACGCAGCGACGGTGGGAAACACCGGAGGGCCGAAAGCGGAGCAAATACGAGATTGTCGCGAATACGGTTCAGTTCCTGAACGAGCGCGCGTCGAACCTCGGCGAGGATGAAGGCGCGTCGCCCAAGGGGGAACCTCAGGTTTGAAGCCCAAGCCGTTAAGCGGCAAATTATTGGAGGAAAAGTTAAATGGCAGAAGAAAACGGGGGTCCGCGAATTCCGCGCGAACGGACGGACGAGGATAGACCGCCTGGAAGACGGCGCATGATGATGCGGCGCAAGGTGTGTCGTTTTTGCGCCGACAAAAGTCTCAGAATCGACTTCAAAGACCAAAGGATGCTGACCCAGTTTGTCACAGAGAGAGGAAAGATCACACCGAGTCGAATTACGGGCACTTGCGCCAAACACCAGCGCCCGCTTACGATTGCGATAAAACGTGCCCGCAACATTGCCCTGCTTCCGTTTAGCACCGTGAAAGACTAGCAGGTTGCTCAAAAAAGCCTCCGCTGACCTTCGACGGCTCGGAGCGAACGGAGAAAAGCTGAAAAAGTCAAAGGTCTCCGCTCGTGCCGGCCTGTCGAAGCACGAGTGTTAGTTTTTTTACAGGAACCAGTCCAGTGGATGACTTGTGGATGAGCCATGTCGAGAGGATCAAGCATTCCTTCCTTGCGCTAGTTTCTTCTCTGTGCCTGTTTCTTGCCGCGGTCCTGGTTCCCATAGCAGGGACTCTGTTCCTGCCGTTGGTCCCGCAACCGCTCCTGCGCCTGGGTGTAAGGTGGGGAAAGGCAACCGTCCTGGGAACAATCCTTACGGTTATCCCGGTCCTCTATGGATTGGGAGGTAGAGAGCTAGTGCTAGGTTACTTGATCGTCGCTTCGATGGCGGTTTTCTTGCTTTTTTCTCTGGCCCCTGGGCGCTCCTTAGAAAAAGTTGTTTTGGCTGCTGCAACGGGTTTTTTCGCCCTTGGGTGTGCGACCCTGCACGCTCTGGCTGGCTCTCTGGCGCAGCTACAGAACGTCATCCGAAACACGTTGGGTCAAAACCTGCAGCTTGCCCTCAAAGTTTACGACAGAGCAGGCGTTTCACCGGAGAGTACGGAGTATCTCCGGGAGCAGTGGCCGCAGCTGGTTGAATTCGTTCTGGAGATCGCACCGGCGCTCGCCTTTACTGGCTGCGCGGTGGCTGTTTTGCTGAACCTTCTTCTCCTCGTCCATCGCTTCCCGCATGCGCGGGGAAGCTTTCTCCCCGCGGGAGATCCCAAAGAGTGGAAATCTCCCGAAGCGCTCGTTTGGGGTTTTATTGGCGCGGGTTTTTGCGCCCTGGTGTTGGGGAACGGTTGGATCAAAACGTTATCCTTGAATTTTTTTCTTGTCAGCCTCGTCTTTTATTTTTTTCAAGGGCTCGCTATCATTGCCTACTATTTTCATCACAAAAACGTTCCCGTTTTTTTGCGTGGTCTGGGTTATACGCTGATTTTCCTTGAGCAGGTGATTATGTTGATCGTGGTTGGGCTGGGGCTCTTTGACCTGTGGGGGGATTTTCGCCGCTTGAACAAAAAAGACTTTCACCCCACGCCCGCGTCGTGACATCTGGGTTGCGCGGAGCGTCATTTTCATCAGCGCGGAATTCCGAAGGAGGTTTCTATGGATGTAATCCTGAAAGAGGATATCCCGAATTTGGGCAAAATGGGAGATACCGTCCAGGTGCGCGACGGCTATGCCCGCAACTATCTGCTGCCGAGAAAGCTGGTTGTCGTTGCCGACAAAAAGAATGTGCGAGCATTCGAGCACAACAAGCGGGTCCTCGCCGTTCAGAGAGAGAAAGTGCTCAGACGGGCTCAAACTTTGGGGCAGAAGCTGTCAGAGTTGAGCGTACAGATCGCCGCCAAGGTTGGAGAAGAAGGAAAGCTATTCGGTTCGGTCACCAATATGGACCTCGAGAAAGCCTTGAAAGCGAAAGGCTTTGAGGTGGAGCGGAGAAAGATCCATCTCGAAGAACCGATCAAGACGGTCGGCGAATTTGAAGTTCCAGTCCGTCTGGCGGCCGACCTCACGGTAAACTTGAAAGTCTCGGTGGTTCCGGAAGGGTCTTAGAATACCCGGCTGGCCGCGTCGTTTCAGGCTCAGTTGAAATCCGGACTCCATTCACGTCGCAACGCATTTCGAGACTGCCAACAGCAGCGCGCGCATTCACTCGGGAGTTCTAGCGCTAAGGTCCAGGCGGTTTCTTGCTTATTCCGGCTGTTGATCTTTCAGGATTGCTTTAGACCTAAAGGTTCATGCCGCCCCAGGCCAACTCCGATGCCCGCGCGCGCCTTCTGGTTTTGAGCGCGGGATGCCTCTGGAGCTTGGGTGGCGTCTTCATCAAGCTTCTGGAACTGCACCCCCTCACGATCGTCTTCTATCGTAGTTTTTTCGCCTCGGTATTTTTTCTCATCTTCGTGCGACCCACGGGCTGGCGATTCACGCCGGCGGTCCTGGTTTCCGTCATGAGTTACACCGCGGCCATCAGCGCTTTCGTTTGGGCCAATAAGCTGACGACAGCGGCCAATGCCATTGTCCTGCAGTACACGGCGCCGATCTTTGTATTTCTCTTTGCGGCGCTATGGTTTCGCGAGTCGGTAGCGAAAAGAAACCTGAAAACCTTGGTTGCGGGTATGGTTGGGATCGCAATCATTTTTGGCTCCAGCCGGGCGCCGGCGGATTTGTGGGGTGTATCGGCGGCAGTTCTGAGCGGCCTCCTCTTTGCTGTCTACATGACAAATCTCCGTTTTCTACAAAAGATCGCGCCGGCCTCCCTGACTTTCGTCAACAATCTTGCGTGTTGGCTTACCCTTTTTCCTGTGGTCAGAACCGACCTCGTACTTTCGTTGGATCAGGTTCTGACACTGGCCACGATGGGAGTGGTGCAGTTGGGGATCCCCTATTTCCTATTTTCCAAAGGGCTGGAGAAGATCTCGCTGCAGGAGGCGTCTTTAATTGTCTTAATCGAGCCCGTGCTGAACCCGATTTGGGTCGCGCTGACCATCGGCGAACTGCCCGCGGCGGCAACTGTTGTGGGCGGCAGCATTATCCTTCTTGGACTGGCTTTGCGGTACTTCCCTGAGCGGGCGCGGCCCAAGCCTCTCTCTTGACCGCCTCCTTTCGTGCGGGTTCGCCAATCGCTTACGCAAGAAGTCAATCTACCGTTCTTCGAAGACGAGACCCTCACGCACGCGCAGCACGCGTGTGGCGCAGCTGCGTGCAAACTCTTCGTCATGCGTCGCGACGAGGAGCGTGCGGCCCTCGCGGGTCAATCCGCGAAGCAGATCTCGGAGCTCGGTGCGCCGGGTAGGGT
>JBOHVR010000007.1:0-5533 GCA_050735755.1 Binatia bacterium | reverse complement strand
ACTCCGTACACCGGTCCAGCGGACCCAATATCAACCCTTTCAAGAACCCTACCTTTGTTGTCAAAGATCAAAATCCCGGCCGCGCCGGCCAGGGCCTGAAACCATTCCCACCGCTCGGTGTCCGAGTGACGATGCGGGCGCACGTAACTGCCGGGTTCGATCGCATTCAGAAATCTTTGGATCGGGTCTTGAAAGGATGCGTGGAATTCATGCGGCGCCCGCAGCCGCGGCACGGATGCGGCTCGAGCTGAAACATTTTGTATCTCTCTGGCGCTACAAATTTTCACAGTCACTCCCTTTGAAGACCAGGCTCGCAAAAAAGCATATAGCGAAGGTTCCGAACAGGCAAGGTGGCTGGGTGTCGTGGACCCGCCGAAATTCATGGTCGAAGGGTGAGCGGAGGTTTTTCGGCAACCTCTTAGGTTAGCTTAGGTTAGGTAATCCGTCCATTTCTTGACCCTCAGGTAGGGTGATGTTACGGTTGGCGCGCAAATTTGGGGCAAGGGGGAAATCCAATGGCGGAAAATTTGGCAACGGTTATCTTGGAGAAGTTCAGCGATAAAAGGATCGCCACAATCAGTTTGAATCGTCCGGAGAAACGCAATGCGATCAACCAGCAAATGGTTGACGACATGCTGGCGGCGCTGGAAAACGTGCGCGCGGACGGGGAAATCCGCGCGGTGGTCGTCAAGGGCAACGGCCCGTCGTTTTGTTCGGGCCTCGATCTCTACTACTTGCGCTCTATGACGAAAGGGCCCCCCGGAGATTGGGACCGCTTTAGTCCGACACGGATCCTGTTCGACGCGGTCAGGAACTTCCCCAAAGTGACCATTGCTCAAATCCATGGCTATTGCCTGGGCGGAGGTATGGCGCTGATGAACTCTCACGACCTCGTGGTCGCGGCGACGAACGCTCAAATCGGCATGCCGGAGATTTTGCGCGGGAGTTTTGGCCAGATGGCCACGAGCACGCTCTTTCACTCCGGCGTTTCGATGAAGAAAGCGGCATTGATTCAGCTCACCGGCCACAACCTATCCGGCGTGGAAGCCGATCGGATCGGGCTCGTCTCTATGGCGGTAGAAGAGTCCGAACTGCAAGCCGTCACACAACGGCTCGCGGAAGAGATTGCAACGCGCCATCCCGCGGCGCTGGCATCCGCGAAGATCGCGGTGCAGATGGGAACACATCTCGTGCTGCCGGACGCGATGAGGATGGATCAACTGGTCGGCGCCTGGCAGCACCTCATGGTGGATCCGCTGGCCCATGTCGACGATTATCTCGCCTCACAGAAAGGAGGGCCCACGGGTAAATATCGGCGGCCCGATGTTTGAGAGGCTGGCCGAGCGGACTTTGTCGCTCAAACCAAAAGAGGGGGCCGATTGTCGAGCCGATGAAACGGCTGCGCGTAGCGGGCTCTATCCACCACTGAGGTAAGACTCGTTGCTCACGACGAAGCTCCGGACTTTTTTGTCGTCCTGGCGGTTTGCGGGCTCAAGACTCACTTCCAGTGAATAAACGCCCAGGGGAGACTCTTTGGGTAGGGTGAAAAATGAATCAACAACCCAGCGTCCGGGCTTCAGTTCAAGGGCATCGTTGACGTTGCTTGCGACCTGTTCCCCCTTGAAGAGGATCCGGCGCAGAACGCGTGCTTTCATGACCTCGGAGGGTCTTGACGGACACAAGGCGTAAACAATCCGATAGTTGACACGACCCCCGGGGTTGATTCGTTCCGGAACCAATTCCATAGACTCAACCCGCACAAATGGCCGCTCGCGCTCCGCACAGCGCAGCTCGTTCCATACTTGATCCGGAGGCGTCCTAATGTGTTCCCCTGGCTGTCGTATCACGACCAACGCCTGCTGGTAGAGTATCGAACAACCCGAGAGCGCGGCGATTGTCAGAAGCGCGCAACAGGAAGTAGTTCCATATCGGACTAATTTTCCCATCTCACGTTCAAGCTAGGGGTCCGCGCCTTATTCTCAGCTTTTCTTTCCAAGGGAGCCGGCTCCCGCGAGCGGGGCTCTTTGACGGCAGGTTGGTCGGTGGGCTTGTTGGAGCCAGCTCCGGCAGAAGGCACTTGGCTCAACTCGACAGTGTTTGTTTTTGCCGGCTCCGGCTGACTCTTGGCCCTTTGCCGGCTTCTGAGTGGCTTGTCTGCAATGGCCGGCCTTTTATCCATCGGCCTGCCGCCCTTCGCCTGCGGTTCAGGCTTGATAGCCGGCGGACTAGCTGTAATGGCGCGCCGATTCGCTTGCGCCAGCATCTGGTCAACCGAATCATTGAGGCTATTTTTGGATGCCGGCTTCTGAACGGGGCTAAAAACCCTCTCGTCACCCTCAAAGAAAAGAGCCACAGCAGAGAGAGCTATCAGCAAAGACGCGAGCAGGGCGGTCCGTTTCCAGCTTGTTCCCGAAGCCGTTCTCGACGATCCGAGCACGCGGTTCGTACTTGCCGATACAGAATTGGACGCGGAAAATATCCGTACACCGGTGCGCTGGAGCTGGACGGTGGCCTGTGTTGTCGCAACCCGAACATTTCGACGAGCCGTCGCTAGCGCCAGCCCTGCCCCATACGCGAGTTTCGAGCCGGCTGCCGCCGCGCTGGCAAGAATTGAGCGCAGGGGTGCCAACGCGCGAGTCGAAATGAGCAAGAGGAAACTCAACAAGGACAACGACAGGCTACGGCCCGCACGCTGAACCCGGATGACACTTCGTTTTGCCCAAACGCGCGGATTAGTTGCTTCGATCCCGAGTCGTATTACGTGGACGCCAGATGCGTATCGAGTCCGGCAGATTTTCGCGGCAGCGACAAGACGCTCTTTCGTCGATCCGAGCGCGATATCGGCTGTCCTCAAGATAGGATGAGACACAGAAGAGATCCACCGACGCGGACTGATTGCGCGCACGACCGATATCTGGAGCAAAAGCGCAAGCTGCCGCGTGCGTTCGACCAATAGGGCGGGCTGTTCCGTCCAAACAATGCGATCGTCGCCTTCGACTCTAAAGCCGATGGCGTGTGCCATTTCGGTTACGGATTGGAAACGATTCGACCGCGACTTCGCTAATGCCCGTCGCAAAACAGCGTCCAACCATTCCGGGCTGTCCGCGACAAGCAGTGAAGGCGGCACAGGAATCGCATCGCTCTGGGCTCTGATGGTCTCCTCGTCGCTGTCACTATCAAAAGGCACATGCCCGGCGATCAATTCGTAAAGCAGAATGCCTAACGAATAAATATCCGATCGAGCGTCAAGCGGTTCGCCTCTAATTTGCTCCGGCGACATGTATTGAACCGTGCCAACCAAATAACCCGCTCGGGTCCTTTTTGGACGGCCGAAAATATGCGCAATACCGAAGTCCATAACTCTCACGGCGCCGGAATGCGTCACCATGATATTCGCCGGCTTGAGGTCTCCGTGTATGACGCCTATGCGATGAGCAAAACCAACCGCGCGCAGTATTTGGTGAAAAAACGAGAGTGCAAGAGCGGGCTCAATCCGGCCGCTTCTCTTTAGGATGGCTTGTAAAGTTTCACCTTCGACAAACTCGAGCGCAAGATAAAGCCGGTCACCTTGACGAATGAAACTTAAAACGCGAGCGATGTTGGGATGGACCAAAAGAGCCAGGGTTTGAGCCTCGGAGTCAAAACGCTGCAAAAGCTCGGCACGCTTGGCCAGTTCGGGGCGCAAGCATTTGATCGCCGCGCGTCGCTGGCGCGTCGGATCGATGCCTTCGAACACCTCCCCAACGCTGCCTTCGGCAATTTTGCGGATGACTTGGTAATCACCGATGTAGGCGTCTACCGTAGTTTTACCCTCCGCGCGCGCCACTCACTTCCGCTTCTCCCGCCGCTTCTGCCGGGCGTCTAGTGGAATCAATCGCCTGACGATAGCTTTGTGCGCCGGCGCAGGCGGTCCCGCTTGCAGAGGCCGGAGTGAATGGGCAAATTGTGCTACTCCTCTGTTTACAATTTACACAATCGAGCGAAATAGAGAAGACACTTTTAAAAAAAACGAATGGATGTGGATGGGGTAGTGAAGCGCACCGGCCAAGATTGGCCGAAAGAAAGTAAGACCCCAGCCCGCCACGAAGGATGTAGAGCCGCTTTCAGGCCCGTTAGAGACGAAGACAGTTACGTTTCTAGGTCTCTAAGCCTCGGCTTCGTGTGAAAACGCCGTATAGCCTTCAGGAATGAGGGGAACGACTTCGTCTAGTTCCGGATCGGTATTGGTCCCCAGCGGATCTCCACCGGTTTGGACCGTACGGATCTGATCCCGCAACAGTTTTCGGAACAGAATGATTCCACGGTCCGATTCGCCTAAGCGCTCGTTGACGCGGTCGGCTACGGGACCCTGGGTTTCCCAGGCCATGTGGTCCTGACTGGCAAAATCTTCCATATGAAATTCGCCGGCCTCGTTCCTGGTGCCGACGAAGTCTACCGGCGTATCCTCGGGTTGCGCGAGTCGGGTCCCAGCTGTGGTTGGACGAAACCTTAGATGGTAGATCTGGGTATGATAGTCATCGATGGGAGTACGAAAGTGCAAGGCGTAACCGCTGCGCACGGGGACGAAGAGAATGTTGGGGAAGATCAGCGGGTGCGGAGCCTCGACAGGGACGTCGTCACCGGTAAAGAACCTTTGCTTCTGGATCCCTGCCCAGGTCGGGTGAACCACTAATTCGAACTCGATCCTGTTCAGCGGCTGGTAGTGATAGGTCGATTGGCTGTCGCCGCCTCTGAGCCTCAAGGTATGAGCGTGGAGATAGTAAGTGTGAACGGGGTCCACCGAGTTCTCCATCGCTTGAAGCCAGTTGCAACGCAAAACCTGGCAGATCTCTATTTTTTTTGCTCCATCTTGCCGCACGGCGATGTCCCATTTGGGCAGGATGGGTTTCTTTTCCGGCGGTCCCATGTAGGCGAACAGCAGCCCGGCCAATGGCGCCACAGCGTAGGCCGGATGCGAGATTTTTTCCTTGAACCTCGCTTCTGGGCTCTCAAAGGGCTGCTCCAGGCATTTGCCGCTGGGATCGTATTTCCACCCATGGTAGGCGCAACGGATGCCGCCGTCTTCCACAAATCCGTAGTACAGAGATGCCCCACGATGAGAGCAGTGCTCGCCGACTAAACCATAACCTCCAGTTTGATCGCGGAACAGCACCAGATCTTCGCCCAGAACTCTCACTCGCTTTTTGGGTTTTTCGCGGGTGAGCTCTGCCGCTGCCCCGACAACTTGCCAATAGCGCCGAAGGAGTTGGCCGGCCGGAGTGCCAGGACCCACGCGCGCAAGCAACTCGTTCTCTTCTTGAGTGAGCATGGACGTACGCTCCCTATATCGACATATCGACGCCCGTTGGCAAACAGGCTTTGCCGTTGGTCTTTTGTGGGATGCTAGTGCAGTGTCTCACGCTGTTGGTACTTTATACGGAGTATACCACCACGAAGGACACGAAGATCACGAAGGAAGAGAAAAACATATTGAAATCCGGTCGCTTTTCCAATCCCGTTATGGGTTCTTCGTGTCCTTCGTGCGCTTCGTGGT
>JBOHVR010000006.1:0-4548 GCA_050735755.1 Binatia bacterium | reverse complement strand
TCTGGATACTGCGGCATGGGCTTATTCTGTCCCGGTAGCCTCCAGCTCCGGTAGGTCGAGATCATGGACGCGAATCTGCGCCGTCATCAACTGGTGCAGCAGGGTGCGGAAGAGGTCTTCGAGGAGTCGTTTCCTTGTCTCCACTACCTCAATTTTCCTCGTTACGGCATCAAGCGTGGTGACAATCTCGCTCCGCTCATGATCTTCGGGCAGATACGTTGGAAGGCGGTTGATAGCGCTCTTGTTGAATTTAGCGTTTACCGAGAACGTTTGGCTCTTCACAAAGTAACCGGACCCGCGCAGAAAGTTCAGGTAATAGAAGAGATACTTTCCCGTTACTTCGTTAGTCGGGCGGATTCGCAAGATGAACGACGAATGAGTGAACTCTCCGTCTAGATCAAAGTACGCGGTCTTGCCGACATGCTCCTTGCTTCCGCTGCGCCAGTTAAAAAGCAGGTCGCCCTTTTTCAGCACGGTCTGCTGATGTCGTTTTGTTTTTAGGACGAAGTAGTTGATGGAATCGAGGACGATCTTTCCATCGAGTGTAATATTTTTGTTTGTCAGGATCTTCATCCCTATCGGTTTTAGGTTGCTGGCGACCGCAGCCTGAATGCCGTAGATAACGTCGCCAGCCTCTTCTAACGGACGTTGCTCCCAACTTTCCGGCATCGGCCCGATTTCGGTTTGCTTTTGAGGTTCGCCGCGGAGGCCTCCGGTGAAGAGTTTGTGAAGGAGTGTTTTTTTCAGTTCCGTGGTCACCGCGATCAGCCGCTCCTGCTGCTCGACCGCCCGTCGCACCAGCCCCAACACCACCGCAATCTTCCGCTGCTCATCTCGGTCTTCTGGCAAGCGAGTTTTTTCCTTATACGCAATTTCTCGATTCAGTCCCGGAACACCTACGTCGCCAAGAATACGTTTAAGGTCAAGATGCGTCAGGAGATAGTAGAGGAACTCGATGTCCACTGTTGCGTCATTGGGCGTTATGTAAAAGGTAGTGTCGATAGGACAGAACGGTGTCTGCGAATAATGTACGTTCCCTGCTGAGCCCTTTCTGCCGACAATGAGTCCGGGCGAGGCTACAAGCGCTTTGTTATGGCTTCCCACGACTCCGTTGGATCCGTAAACCGGCACCTCGCCAACCACTCGCTTCTTCTCCGGTAAGCTCCAACCGTAGTTCAGCCTAAGGATTGTTCCGAGATCCTTTTCTACCCAGTCCGACATTTACGCTTATATTTGAGCTAGGATGGCCTTAAGAGTTTTACCAGTTTCAGCTGCTTCAACTTCTAATTCCTCCAGCTCCTCCAGAATCTCCGCAATCGCTCGGTACTCTTCGCCTTCACTTACGTGAATATAGGTGCTTGGAGAGGGTTGAGGTATTCCACGGTCTCCTGTTTCTTTCCGGCGCAGAGAATGATGGCGAGCGGTGGCTCCTCGCCCTCCCGGCGTTCATTGCGGTCCAGCCAACGGAGATACAGCTCCACCTGTCCGGTGTCCGCCGGCTTGAATTCGCCGATCTTTAGCTCGATCACCACGAGCCTGCGCAATGGTCGATGGTAAAAGAGCAGGTCCATGTAGTAGTCATCACCGTCCAAGGTGATGCGCTTTTGCCGTTCCACGAAAGCAAAACCGGCGCCCAGCTCCAGCAAGAAGGACTCGATCTCCCGGAGGAGCGCGGCTTCCAAATCTTTTTCCGCGTAGGTATCTTTCAGCCCGAGGAAATCGAGCAGATACGGATCGCGGAATACGAGATCTGGCGTCAGCTTGTCTTCCTCGCGCAGTTGCTTCAGCTCCATCGCCGCGAGTTTCTTCGGTTTCCTTGACAACGCAGTGCGTTCAAAGAGCATGCCGTCGATCTTGGCGCGAAGCGTTCGTGTGCTCCATCGCTCGATGCGGCACATCTCGGCGTAGAACTCGCGTTTGAGCGGATCACTGATGGGCAGAAGAATAGTGAAGTGGGTCCAGCCGAATTGTCGCAGCAGTGCTGCGACAATCTGAACGTCGGGGAACTGCTCCGCGAATTGCACCATCCGGCGCAGGTTCTTTTCTCCGAAGCCGCGACCGAACTCAGTCTCCAATTGTCTCCCCAGCGCGGAGACAATCTGACCGCCATAGTCTGCCCGCCTCTCCTTGAGAATGTCCCTCCGCACGCGCCGGCCCACGTTCCAGTAAAGGGTGGTCAGCCCTGAGTCTACAGCCCTCGCGACTCCTTCGCGGGCTCGTAGGATCAGGTCGCGCACGTCCGCCAACAGAGCGACTGGCTTGGCGGTGGTCGCAACCTTATCGGCCCGCTTTTTTGGCGTTCCCTTTGTCATGTCGTCCCCTCGGAAGGATAAAATGCTCGATACTCACGAAAAGAGCAAACTTCTGCGGACCCTATGCGATCTGGCCATATTCTGACAAGCGGCGGCGGAGGGCAAGTAAAAAGGAAAAAGGCAAAAGTAAAAAGGGTGAGCGAGCGGGCGAGGGTAAACCTATGGGTTACGTGGAGAAGCGTTGTGCCAGCCAGCCTTCCGCGGCGAGGGTGGCTATGAGGAGGACGGCGAGGGGAAGCGAGAGATCGACACGCTTGCCGCCTTTTTCAAGCGCTTCGATTGGGATGACCTGCGCACGAATCGGGTCGAGCTTGGCTGCCAGGTCTTTTTCACTAAGTGTCTCGAGCCGCGATTCGAGATAAGGCGGATTGGCGGCGTACATTTCCGGCAGATCCCCCGGCTTATCGGCCAAAGACGAAAACGCGACGCGATAAATTCCGGCAAGATCATTTTCGGCAAAAGCGGCGCGCGCGGTTTCGCCTTCGCCGCTCACCGTGACCTCCCTTTCCTTGTTATCGGGCTTGATCGCTTTGATTCTCTTCCCCACGGAAGAGGGCGGTAGGGAGATCGCCTTCGTTGTTCCCGTCTCAATTCCGGGATCGAAACTGCCCGTCTTGTCCCCTGAAAGATAACGAACCAGGGCTTGAACGAGGGGAAGGTAGGCGGTTTTGAGCGGAAGATCCGTCCAGTCGCGATCGGCGCTGGTCGTAAAGAGTACTACTCTTCCCGGACCGATTCTCTTTTCGACGACTAAAGGATCTCCGTTGGCAAGCGACAAAAGCGTCGTCCCCGCTGGGACTTCGCCGCGGAGATAACCCTGAACCGTTGTGGATTGGAGAGATGATAACGTAATAGGATCGATCAAGGCGCGCAGGGCGGGATGCTGGGTGTCGAGCTTGCCGACTTTTTCACCTTTGGCTTCCAGGGTTCTTTTTTCGCCAAGACGCATGGGCAAAACCGCAGAGTTCTGAAAAAGCTTGAGATTGTAGTCGTCCTTATCAACGCGGTTGCCGAGAAAAATCAGCGCGCCTCCTCCCTGGCGCAGGTAGTCGCTGATTTTACGCGCGACCGTATCCTGAATCGCGGGGACATTACACAGGATAAGAACTTGATAATCCTCCAATCGGGCAGTCGCCAAAGCATCCGGTACGATAACCGTGGGGAGAAACAGAGAAGACTCCTCATCGCCCACTGGATGGAGCGCGCGGCTGAGGAAAAAAGTCTCGCTCTGAACCAGCGAGGTTTGCGGGTCGCCATCGACGACCAAAACTTTCAATTGGTCCAGCGCGTGCAAAACGAAGTGAACCGAAGCATTTCCCGCCAGACCCTCCTTCTTGATCGTCACAGAGCCAGCCTGGCTCCCTGCTTTTTTCACGTTTAACTGAAACGTAACTCCGGTTTCTCCTCGTTGTGGGAGGGAAGCCAACCGCTGTTCAATACTCTTGCCGTCCAAATTGAGCTGTACAAGCACATCTTTGATCGGCTGCGCGCTGAAATTGACGAGGCGGGTTTCCAACTGCACAGGCATGCCGGCGGCCACGCCCGCAGATTTGAGCTCGAGATTTTTGATCGTGGCATTGACCGGGTTCGCAGGCTGAGCAACTTTTAATATTTTCAGCGGAATTAAAGGATCGTAGTGTTCCAGCGCCCGCACCGCGAAGCGGTCCCATCCGGTCACGGCCAAATCAGAAATGAGCCAGATTTCTTTTTGCGCCGCAGGCTCGCGTAGAAGGTTATAGGCGGACTGCAAGGCGGCGGCAAAATCCGCGGTTTCGGACGAGAGCGGGATATCCGCCAGCTCTTTAAGCAGGAATTCCTTCTCGCCGCGCAAGCGCGGCGAGATTTTTTGTCTTGAGTTGGTGGGAATGACGGCGGCGCGGTCGCCCTCGTTCAAAGCAGAGACGAAACGGCGGACGTTTTCCTTTGCCAGATCAAAGCCTTTTCCCTCCAGGCTCCATTTCATGCTCAGCGAATTATCGAGGACGATCGCCACGGAGGAGGGGCCGCCGGAGGCGAAAAGCCCCAATCCCGTCTGGAAGATAGGATTGGCCAGAAGAAAAACCAAAAACGCAATCGCCAACGTTCTGAGCGCAAGCAGAAACCAATGGCGCAGGCGGTAAGTCCAAGAGATGCGCCGTTGGGAGAGCAGAATGAAACGCACTGCGGGAAAGCGAATGCGCTGGATCCGGCGCCGGTTGAGAAGGTGGATCAGAATGGGCAGGGAAGCCGCGATCAG
>JBOHVR010000005.1:0-2592 GCA_050735755.1 Binatia bacterium | reverse complement strand
TCCCAATGCCGTATAGAAAAAACCCGGCGTAAAGGGAAAGAAGCCCGGGCGCGGAGAGGGCCAACAAAAGCCCCGCGGCTTGAACCATAAACTTGGCCATGATGAGCCTGGCGATGTTCGAGCGCTCGGCGAGAAACCCCCAAACGATGGGCGTGCTGAACTGCATGAAAGCGATGATGCTCATGACCAGCGCTGCCACCATTGTTGGATGGCCCTGATCGCTCACGAATGAGAAGACGTGAAGGTTCAGGCCGGTCACACCGACCTGCGCAACGCCGAACGTGGTGATAATGAGCCAGAACGCTTGAGTGCGCATGGCTTCGCGGCGGCTCCACGCAACGTCGGCGATTGCGGTCCGACGCGCTCTCGCGGAACCTGCGTCGTTCGCAACCGTTCCGCTTTCGTGAGCGCGGGACCTACCGTCCGGCAGTAGCCCCATGTCTTCCGGGCGCCGGCGCATAAAGAGCAAGGAAGGGGCGACGACCAGGGCCAGTGTAACCAGACCGAAGATCGCCCAAGCCGTGCGCCATCCTGCGTGCACGATGAGCCAGGCCGCCACGAGAGGCATTCCGACTTTGGCCAAGCCGTGGCCCATGCCGGCCAGCGCAAGGGCGCGGCCGCGCATGCGAACGAACCAGCGCGCGATAGTCACGTTGACCACCATTCCGCCCATGAGCGAGTCACCCGGACTGACCAGCAGCCAGCGCACAAGCAAGAACTGCCAGAAATCCCTCGCCTGACCGAGGAGGAGAAAGCCCGCGCCCGAAATCAAACCGCCGATGGCCATGAGCCACCTTCCGCCATGCCGGTCTATAAGAGGGCCGATCAACGGAGCCCCGGCGGCGCCGATAAGGATCTCTCCGGAACGAATGAGCGAAAACACGCCCCGGGAGATCCCCAGGTCGCTCGAGAGCGGTTTGAGAAATACGCTCAGGGTGCTCGATATCGAGAAGGCGGAGGCGATATGCGCGAGAAAGCCGACGGCGACGATCGTCCAGCCGTAAAAAAACTTCGACTCCTTGGTTGCTTCCTCAGCGCTGGTCGACGATCGCACGCCGTTCGTTGTACAAGGATCGGACCGGGACTACAAGCCGGTGCGATTTAGGCGGACCTGTAGAACGCAGAAAATCTTACGCTCGCCTCCAGACTTGCCTAAGGTGATTAACGCTGCTATTCCGCGCTCATGCTTGTCGCTTGGCATTCAGGAGTGCGAAAGCTAACCGCGCGGCGGGATCAGCTTTAGCAGCACGTGGCGGCGGTTCTTCGTGTGAGGTCTTACCCGCGCGGGCCAGCGCCCCTGTTCAATTGCATCCGCCCATTCTTTGCTGACCAGAGTTTCCGGGCTTTCCAGCTCATAGATCGCGGCGTACTTGGGCTCGTTCTCGATCTTGACGACTCTCTTCTCACCCCCGATACTCATGGTCAGCTCTTGTCTTTCGAATCTCGCAATGGAAATGACTCCGGGAACTTTGCCTAGGTTCGGCACGTGTTCCTTCTCGTAAACCTCGTTAAATAGGGTTTCGTGTTCAGAATCGACATCCATGCTGGCGATCATCAAATATTTTGAGCTGAGAGGCATCGTTTTCACTCCTTTAATGTTTTACTTTAAGTTCCCAAGAACTGCTCCAACGGCTGCGTCGGAGACTTAATTTCCACGACGAGAGAATCCTCGACGCCTTCGACGCTGTGGGGCACTCCTTGCGGATGCCTGCAGACGTCGCCGGCGTTGAGTGTGTATTCCTCTTTTCCGACGGTCATTTTGACTCTCCCTTTGACCACGTAGACCACCGACTCGTGCTGGTGCACATGCGTGGGTGTGCCCGCGCCCGCTGCATATTGAATTTCCAGCAAGGTCATCTGCTCCCCCATCATCATGGGCTTTAAAACCACCTTTCCTTGAAGTAGCTTCCCCTCGACGCTCTTGATGACGCGTGCTTCGACATCGGCATTCTTCGATAAAATCATCGTTTTCTCCTCCTCAAACTTGTTCATGGTCACGCGCACGATGCGCGCGGCTACTTTGCTCATAAGACCATCCTAATGCCAAGAGATACTAAGGTAGCAGCCGGAGTCAAGCCCAACGGGTTTCCTGGTGTCGCGCCCGCTTTCATTGACCCGCCAGATTATTGATGTTAACTAGAAACCCGTGAAGCAAAAAGTCAAGGTCCGAATCAACGGCGATCTTTACGAAGAAGAAGTCGAAGCCCGCCAGCTTCTCGTCTATTTTCTGCGCGAGCAGATTGGCCTCACCGGAACTCACATCGGGTGCGTCATCGGCGAGTGCGGCGCCTGTTCCATTCTTTTGGACGGAAAGCTCGTCAAATCCTGTCTGCTGTTCGCTGCGCAGGTTGACGGTAAAGAGATCACCACAGTCGAAGGGCTGGCCAAGAATGGAACGCTTCATCCCGTTCAGGAGGCGTTCGTCAAGAACTACGCCCTCCAGTGCGGCTATTGCACTCCGGGAATGATTTTGGCCAGCTGCTATTTGCTGGCGAAAAATCCGAACCCTTCGGACGAGGACATTCGCAAAGGCCTGGCGGGAAATCTCTGCATGTGCACCGGTTATGTGCAGATCGTCGAAGCGGTTAAAGA
>JBOHVR010000004.1:0-7347 GCA_050735755.1 Binatia bacterium | reverse complement strand
CCAGGCAAGCGTCGCGAACGCCGTCGAGCACATGATGCTCGCCGCCGCGAGCATGGATTTGGGAACCGTATGGGTTTCCGTGCGCGAAGAGGTCGAGCCGGAACTCAGAACGCTTTTTCAAGTTCCGGAGCCGCTGCGCCTACTTTGGGTTGTGCCCATCGGCCACGCCCGCAATTGGCCCAAAGCCAAACCGCGGCGGAAAATTTCGGACTTCGTGCACCTGGAGAACTACGATTACAAGAAGCTACGCAGGGAGTCAGATATCCGCGCCTGGCCGAAGTAACGCAACGGCATGACGCATAGCGCATGGAGCAAAGAGCAGAGCGCAAGGGCAGAAAACTTGGTTTTGCAGGGCGTGTTGGTTTGCGCCATGCGCCGTGCACTTTGCCCTTTACGAGATTATATTGCCAAGCGCTTCAATGCGTATTACACTTAGGAGAAGTTAAAAAGAAATCGCGCATATGAGCCGGCAACAACACGATTTTGACCGTGAAGTCGTTACCGAGACCGAAAAGAAGCTAAAAAAGCCCCCGCTTTACAAAGTCCTCCTTCACAACGATGATTACACGACCAAGGAGTTCGTCGTCCAGGTTCTGCAGTACGTTTTTCATAAGGAACAGACGGAAGCCGTTCAGATCATGCTCCACGTGCACAAGAAGGGGATTGGAGTCGCGGGTGTTTATACCTATGAGGTCGCGGAAACGAAGGTCGCCATGGTGGAGAATCTGGCGCGGCAGCATGAATACCCGCTCAAATGTACGATAGAAGAGGCGTAGATGATTACGAAAGAGTTAGAGGCGGTTCTAAAGGCGGCAGTGGGTGAAGCCAAGCGCCGCCGCCATGAATATGTGTGCATCGAGCATCTCCTTTACGCGTTGCTTCAGGATCGCGTTGCCAGCAAGACGATCATAAGCTGTGGGGGCGATGTCGAGCGGCTGCGCAAGGAGCTGACGGAATTCTTTGATACCCAACTCGAGACTTTGTCTCGAGGCACGGAGCGCGAGCCGCAACAAACGCTCGGGTTCCATCGCGTCCTGCAGCGCGCCGTCATTCATGCGCAATCGGCGGAGAAATCCGAGGTGCACGGCGGCGATCTGCTGGCGGCGATCTTTCGCGAGCACGACTCCTACGCCGTTTACCTTTTGGAGCAACAGGGCGTGACGCGCTTCGACGTCATCAACTATATTTCCCACGGCATCAGCAAAACGAGCGAAGGGGCGGAGTGGGCGCCTTCGATTCCAGACGAGGAAAAGGAAGAGGAGCGACCGCGGCGGATGCGCGATCCTCTCGAGGCGTTTACTGTGAACCTGGTAAAGAGGGCGCGCGAGGGAGGGATCGATCCGTTGATAGGGCGGAAGGACGAAATCGAGCGCACAGTCCATGTGCTCTGCCGCAGGCGCAAAAACAACCCGATCTATGTCGGCGATCCGGGAGTCGGCAAAACCGCGATTGCGGAAGGATTGGCCTTGAAAATATCGCAGGGAGAGGTGCCCGAGGCTTTGAAGGACGTGGTGGTGTACGCGCTTGACATGGGCGCGCTGCTGGCGGGCACGAAATTTCGCGGCGAGTTCGAGGCCCGCCTCAAAGGCGTGATCAACGCGCTCAAGAAAAAGCCCGGCTCCATACTCTTCATCGATGAAATCCATACCATCGTCGGCGCGGGCGCAACCAGCGGCGGTTCGTTGGACGCCTCAAATATCCTGAAGCCGGCGCTGGCCTCCGGCGAGCTGCGGTGCATCGGGTCTACGACCTATCATGATTACAAGAGCTACTTTGAACGGGACCGGGCGCTGGCGCGGCGATTTCAAAAAATTGAAGTGCCCGAGCCGAGCATCGACGAGGCGCACCAAATTCTCCTCGGCCTGCGCTCTTACTACGAAAAGCATCACGGCGTGGCGTATAGCGATGACGCTCTGCGCGCCGCAACGGAACTCTCAGCCAAGCACATCAACGACCGGCACCTGCCGGACAAAGCGATCGATGTCATCGATGAGGTCGGGGCCGCGGCGAAAATCCAGCCGCCGGACCAGCGCAAAGCCAAGATCGACGTGGAAGATATCGAGAACATCGTCGCCAAGATGGCCAAGATTCCCCCGCGCAGCGTTTCAACCTCGGATAAAGAGCGGCTCAAAAATCTCGATCGCGATCTCAAGCTTACGGTTTTCGGTCAAGACGCGGCCATCGACAATCTCGCGAGCGCCATTAAGCTCTCGCGGTCCGGGTTGGGTCTTCCGGAAAAACCGATCGGTTGTTTCCTGTTTGCGGGCCCGACGGGCGTCGGTAAAACTGAAGTTGCCAAGCAGCTCGCGCGGACCCTCGGGGTAGAGTTCATTCGCTTCGATATGAGCGAATATATGGAAAAACACACGGTCTCCCGCCTGATCGGCGCGCCGCCAGGCTACGTGGGTTTTGATCAAGGCGGGCTTTTGACGGACGCGATTGTCAAGACACCCTACGCAGTCCTTCTTCTCGACGAAATCGAAAAGGCACATCCCGACCTGTTTAATATTCTCTTGCAGGTTATGGATCATGCAACCTTAACGGACAACAACGGGAGAAAGGCGGATTTTCGCAACATCGTGCTGATTATGACGACGAACGCGGGCGCGCGCGAGCTAAGCGGTGCTCCGCTCGGATTCGGCCAGGTTTCCACCGCCGGCAAAGGCAAGGAGGCGATCGAAAAGCTGTTCAGTCCCGAGTTTCGCAACCGCCTGGATTCTATCATTCACTTCAACTCCCTGAGCCCCGAGATCATCGAGCGCGTGGTCGACAAATTTCTCGTTGAGCTGGAGGTGCAGCTGAACGAAAAGAACGTTTTCATTAACGTTTCTGACCGCGCGCGGAAATGGATGGCCAAGCGGGGCTACGACCCGATCTTCGGCGCCCGGCCGATGGCGCGCCTGATCCAGACGGAAATCAAGCGCGTGCTCGCGGACGAGATTCTTTTCGGAACGCTGCAGAACGGCGGCAAGGTCGAGGTCGACGAAAGCGAAGGCAGTCTCACTTTTGCCTATGCGGAACTTCACCCGGCGCTGGTTTCTTGAGCTGGCTTCTGTCCAGTAAGGCGTCTCTCTTGCCGGCGGTGTAAGCCTTTTCTTCTTTCAGGTGCTGCTGCAGCACGCGCCTAAATCCGCTGTCCAAGACGTAGTGCATGCTGTAAGTGTGCTCCGGGTCGAGGCCGCGCAGCTGTTTGAAGCCTCCGCCCGCCCCCGCCTCAAATTTCCCCAAACGCGCGGCGATGCAGTGCTCAATGGCGGCATAATAGCAGACGTTGAAGTGCAGAAAGTTGTGCTCCTCAAAGCATCCCCAGTAGCGCCCATAGAGGGCCTTGTCATCCTGGATATTGAAGGTTCCAGCGACGATGCGGCCGCCCTTTTCGGCCAGGATCAGGCAGATATGAGAGCGGAAGCGCCTGCAGAGTTCTTCAAAGAAGGACTGGGTTAAATACTGCTGGCCATAGTAAAGCTGGTCCACGTGGTGTTTGTAGAGCCGAAACATGGTCTTGAGAAGCGGGGGGGTCAATTCCTCGCCCAAGTAGGGGCGGATGGTGATGCCCTGTTGCGACAGCTCGCGGCGCTCGCGCTTGATCTTGTTGCGCCGGTCGCTGCGGAACGAGGCCAGATAGTCGTCAAAGCTCTGGAAGCCGCGGTTCTGCCAGTGGAACTGAATGCCCGCCCGCTCCAGGAAACCGATCTCAGTTAGCGCGGCGCATTCATCCTCCAGGCAGAAGTTGACGTGAATCGAAGAAATTTTGTTTTCCTGGCTGACGTGAATGAGCGCTTGGCCGAGAAGCTGGATCAGATATTTGCGCTCGTCGATCGTGTCGGTTAGAAATCTCGGCCCGGCGACGGGAGTGAACGGAACTCCGACAAGCATCTTGGGGTAGTAGCGGATCCCGCTTTGCGCTGCGAACGCGGCCCATTCGTGATCGAAGACAAATTCGCCCATGCTGTGAGACTTGAGATACATGGGGCAAGCGGCAACGAGTCTGCCTTGTTTCTCGACAATGATGTGGTGCGGAGCCCAACCGGTCTTTTCGCTCGCGCAACCGCTTTGCTCCAAGCAGTCGAGCCAGTCCCATTTCAGGAAAGGTGAAGAGTCGCCGGCGAGACGGTCCCAGGCCGCGCGATCGACCAAGCTGACTTTTCTCACGATGCGGATGCTAAAATCTTGAGCCATATACCTACCTTCATGCCAGAGCACCAGGAAAAGTTCCAGCTTGAATGCGGCGACAAAAAGGCGCTTACTTATTCGCGAGGTCGACGGTCCGTAGTATAATCAGCAAGGATTTGAAGCCCAGTTGAATCAGGTTACGCCATGCCCCATTCTCTAGGAGGTCTGCGCTCGAGGTTGCTGTCAGGCGCTGAAGTGAGGCGCGCGCTCCACTCTCTCCCGGCCGCGTTGCGGGACCTTCTCGGCGGGGCGGCAATTACCGCGTATTATGGTTGGGGGTGCAACTTGCATGCGGACCTGCAATATGTTCCGATGAGGGTCGCCGTTGCCTCTCTGGAGCGTTTTATCGCGGACTCGCTGGCTCAGGAAATCGTTATTCCGGGAGGATCGGATTTTTGTTTTATCGTTGCGGAGGATCGATTGGAAATATTGTTTTGTCATGAAGGTGACATCCATCTAAAGGGGCGCGATCACTCTTTGCTCGAAGCGCTACAAAAAACCGGGTTTCTCTCCGAGATAGAATTCAAATCGAGCATTGGGTCATGGGCTTAGCGGCTCAGTAAACACGTAAGGAGGAGCGAAAATGGCAAAGATTCGACACATCGCCTATAGAGCGTCTGATGTAGAGGGGATGGCGAACTTTTTTGTAAATTCGTTAGAGATGCAGATTACGCAACGGCGGAAAAACGGGGCTATTGATCTCTCTGACGGAACGATCAACATCACCGTGCTGCCGGCTAGGATGGGATCCCCCGACGGCCAGTCCACGCGCGCGGGCATCGATCATATCGGGTTTACGGTCGAAGACGAGGGCGAGAGCTGCCGGGCGCTTGAAGCGAATGGAGCCAAGAAGATTGCGACTTTAGATCTCGGCGGCTCCGCCCACTACGAGGTTAAGTTTAAAGGTCCCGAAGGGATTGTTGTCGATCTCGGCCATTGGGTCGGGACCGCGCCGATTGAGGGTGAAACGGTTTCTGCCTCAGCCGAGCGGAGGAAACAAGCTCAGTAAGCGACCCATTCAGCTAAGCCCCCTTCCGGCAAAAGAATGGCGCGGGTCTGGCCGCCGATATTCAACGAAGAGAGCGTTGATTGGCAGTCCGCTTGCGGCGAAGGTTCTTATGCCAGCTGCCTCAGCACGTACTCCAGAATCCCGCCATGCCGATAATAATCAAGTTCCGCCGGCGTACTGATACGACAGGTGACTTTGAACTCTTTGGACTTGCCGTCGTCGCTCTGGGCTCTCACGGTGAGGTCGGTTCCCACTTTAAGTTCGTTTGAGATTCCGATTACATCGTAGGTTTCGAATCCCGCCAGGCCGAGAGCCTGCAAGTTCTCGCCCGGTTTGAACTGCAAGGGAATGATGCCCATGCCGATAAGATTGCTGCGGTGGATGCGCTCGTAGCTTTCCGCGATGACAGCCTTGACTCCCAGAAGCCGGGGTCCTTTCGCGGCCCAGTCACGGGATGAGCCGGAACCGTATTCTTTCCCGGCGACCACAATCAGAGGGACGCCTTCCTTCTGGTACTGCGTGGCCGCGTCGTAAATAAACATCTGAGTCTTGTCCGGCAAATGGGCAGTCCAGCCCCCTTCGGTCCCGGGAGCGAGCTGGTTCTTCAGCCGCACATTGGCGAACGTGCCGCGCATCATCACTTCGTGGTTGCCACGCCGGGCGCCGTACTGGTTGAAATCCTTGGGCTGCACGCCGTGTTCCGTGAGGTAGCGAGCGGCAGGACCGTTTTTTTCGATCGAACCCGCGGGTGAAATATGATCCGTCGTGATCGAGTCTCCAAGCACCGCAAGGACGCGGGCGCCGATGACCTCTTTGGGCGCCGGCGGCGTTTTGGTCATGCCTGCGAAATAAGGCGCGTGGCGCACGTAAGTTGAATTCGGGTCCCACGCGAACAATTCTCCCTCGGGCGTCGGCATCTTGTTCCAACGTTCATCTCCCGCGAAAACCTCGCCGTATGCTTTCTTGAACATCTCCGAGCTGACCGATTTGCGGATTGTATCCCGGATCTCCTGCGGCGAAGGCCAGATATCTCTCAGGTAGACGGGAGCGCCTTGCGCGTCTTCTCCGAGCGGCTCAGCCGTGATGTCCATATCCATGCGCCCCGCGAGCGCGTAGGCGACGACCAGGGGAGGCGAGGCGAGATAGTTGGCTCTGACCTGGGGGTGAATGCGCCCCTCGAAGTTTCGGTTCCCGGAGAGCACCGCAGCGACAACCAAGTCGCCTTCCTGAATGCCGGCGGAAATGGGCTCCGGCAGAGGTCCGGTGTTGCCGATGCAGGTCGTGCAGCCGTAACCCACAAGATAAAAACCCAGCTTTTCCAGATAAGGCAGGAGACCTGTGTCTTCCAGATAGTCGGTAACGACTTTTGATCCTGGCGCCAAACTGGTTTTGACCCAGGGTTTTCTCTTGAGCCCGCGCTCGACCGCCCTTTTGGCCAGCAGCCCGGCGCCAACCATGACCGAAGGGTTGGAAGTATTGGTGCAGCTCGTAATGGCCGAGATCACGACCGAACCATGTCCCAGGCTCACCCGGTCGCTATTCAATTGAACCGAAACCGTCCGGCCGGCGTCACCGCTTTTGAGCAGAGAGGGGAGCGCCTGTTGAAACAACGGCTTGGCTTGCTTCAACGGCACGCGATCCTGCGGCCGGCGCGGACCTGCAAGGCTAGGCTCGACCGTCGCGAGATCGAGCTCCAATGTGTCAGTAAAGACCGGATCGGGCGATGCGTCGGTACGGTAAAGTCCCTGCTCTTTGCAATAGGCTTCCACGAGCTGAATCAGTTCCGGGCTTCGCCCGGTCAGCTCGAGATATTTGAGCGTTTCGTCGTCAACCGGGAAAAAGCCGATGGTCGCGCCGTACTCCGGCGACATGTTACCGATTGTCGCTCGATCGGCGATGCTCAAGCTCGAAAGGCCGGCGCCGTAAAACTCGACGAATTTTTCTACCACGCCTTTTTTGCGCAGCATCTGCGTGACCGTGAGGACAAGATCGGTCGCTGTCGCCCCTTCGGGAAGCCTGCCGTGCAATTTGAACCCGATGACGTCGGGAATCAGCATGATCAATGGCTGGCCGAGCAGCGCAGCCTCCGCTTCGATGCCGCCCACGCCCCAGCCCACCACGCCCAGCCCGTTGATCATCGGCGTGTGGGAATCCATGCCCACAAG
>JBOHVR010000003.1:0-2694 GCA_050735755.1 Binatia bacterium | reverse complement strand
CCCGACCACGGTGAGCAGGCGTTGGAAATCGCCGAGACCCTGGTACGCAGCGGCGCCATCGACGTCCTGGTCATCGATTCCGTGGCCGCGCTAGTCCCCAAGGCGGAAATCGAAGGCGAGATGGGCGATGCCCACATGGGGCTTCAGGCTCGTCTCATGTCCCAAGCGTTGCGCAAGCTCACGGCCACAATCTCCCGTTCGCAGAGCGTGGTCATTTTTATCAACCAAATCCGGATGAAGATCGGCGTCATGTTTGGCAACCCTGAAACGACCACGGGAGGAAACGCTCTTAAGTTCTACGCCTCGCTTCGCATGGACATTCGGCGCATCGGGGCTCTCAAGGACGGCGACAATGTCGTCGGCGGCCGGACGCGTGTCAAGGTTGTCAAGAACAAAATGGCCCCACCGTTCAAAGAGGCCGAGTTTGACATCCTCTACGGCACTGGGATCTCGCGCGAAGGCGAGTTGGTCGATCTGGGAAGCGAGATGGGGGTTCTGGAAAAAAGCGGTGCCTGGTATTCGTTCAATGGCGAACGGATCGGCCAGGGGCGAGAAAGCGCCAAAGAATTTCTCCGCGCCCACCCGGACACGGCCAAGGAGATCTCAGGAAAGATTCTCGCCAAAGCAGGCTTGAAACCCGCCGTTCCGGAACCCGTCACTCAAGCCGCTCCCCAAAAGGAAAAACCGCGCGCCAGATGAGGGGTCCGAAGGCCGATAACGCCTTTAACCGTGCTGTCAAATTGCTCCGCTATCGCGACCGCAGCGAAGCCGAGATTCGCGCCAAGCTTAACCAGCTGAAATTTTCCAAATCCGCGATCGAGACGGCCCTAAAAAGGCTCGCGTCTTTGCATCTCCTTAACGACGATTCCTTCGCCCGCAATTGGGCTTTGACCCGGGTCGAACAACGTGGTTACGGTCCGTTGCGGGTGGCGCTTGAACTCCAGCAGAAAGGGATCTCAAAACCCTTGATCAATGAGATTATCGTCGCGGCCTTTGCGGGCGCCAATGCCGGCGTAACCGCACGGGCAAAAAACCTCTTGGAAAGAAGGTTTCGCGGCAAAGACCTTCACAACCCGAAGAATCTCCGGCGGGCGGCGGCGCTTTTGGAGCGCCGGGGCTACCCTTCCTCTGTTATCGTGGAGTTGTTGGGACAGCCTCGAGAAGAAAGCTAACCTAACCGGGTGAGGCGGCCGCGTGCCGCTTGAACTCCCCCCGATGGCCGATATAGATAAGAGAAGCCGCCGATTATGCTCACGGGTAACATAATAAGAAAGTCCTTCCTGGACTATTTCGCTACGCGGGGGCACACTCAGGTAAGAAGTTCCTCTCTTGTGCCGGAAAACGACCCCACCTTGTTGTTCACCAACGCCGGCATGGTGCAGTTTAAAAACATCTTTCTCGCAGTGGAGCGGCGTCCGTATGTGCGCGCCACGAGCGCACAGAAGTGCTTGCGCATCAGCGGCAAGCATAACGACCTCGAAGCGGTCGGCCGGGATACCTACCACCACACGTTTTTCGAAATGCTCGGGAACTGGTCCTTTGGGGATTATTATAAAGAAGAAGCAATTGGCTGGGCCTGGGAACTGCTCACCGGGGAGTGGCAACTCCCTAAAGAACGACTGTGGGGAACGGTTTACCTCGATGACGATGAGGCCGAGCGGCTCTGGGTTAAAGTCACGGGAATCCCGACGGAGCGGATTCTGCGCTTCGGCCAAAAGGAAAACTTCTGGGAAATGGGCGAAACCGGCCCCTGCGGCCCCTGCAGCGAGATCCACCTCGACCGCGGCAGCGGGGCCTGCGACCGAAAAATGGTGAAGGGCCATCGTTGCATGGTCAATGGCGACTGCGCCCGCTTTATTGAACTTTGGAACCTCGTTTTTATTCAGTACAACCGCAACGATCGGGGCGAGCTTCAGGACCTGCCCGCCAAGCATGTGGATACGGGCATGGGGATGGAGCGCATCACGGCGGTTCTCCAGAACGTGCTGTCGAACTATGACATCGATTATATGCGCGACCTGATTCGGACGGCGGAAGACCTTGCAGGCAAGAGCTACGGAGCTGATTCGGAGACCGACGTCTCATTCCGGGTCATCGCCGACCATGCGCGCGCCGTTGCCTTTCTAATTGCCGACGGCGTCGTTCCCAGCAACGAGGGCCGCGGCTATGTCCTGCGCCGGCTGTTGCGGCGCGCCGCCCGTCACGGGCGGCTGCTGGGCTTGACCGAGCCTTTTCTTTACCGCATTGCCGCAGCGGCCGAGACAATCATGGGCGATGCCTATCCCGAGTTGCGCGATGCGCGCCGGAGCATTCGGACCACAATTCAGGGCGAAGAGGAACGATTCGCCGAAACCTTGGAGAAGGGGCTGGGTCTATTAGAACAGGCGGTGCGAGATCTCAAGCGGGAGGAAAAATCTGTTCTGCCGGGCGAAATAGCCTTCCGACTCTACGACACGTATGGTTTCCCGCTCGACCTTACCCAAGATATCCTGACGGCAGACAACGTTTCCGTGGACACGTCGGGCTTTGAGCGACTCATGGAGGAGCAGCGCACGCGAGGGCGACAGGCGCGCGTGGCAACCGTTGTGATTTCTGATCAGATCGCCGTTTCGGATGCCGTGGACGCGTCCGGGCAATCTAAATTGGTACACGTTGAATCTAAATTCGTCGGCTATGACCGGCTCGATGCGGAGT
>JBOHVR010000002.1:0-5190 GCA_050735755.1 Binatia bacterium | reverse complement strand
GCATAAACAAAAATCAACAACAAGACTAACACCTCCCAGTAGCAAAAAAAGGACTCAACCTAAAAAACAAATCCGGCGAGATGGGAAAAGGGGTCGAATGTCAACCGAAGTCAATTTTTACAATTTGGACACAAAGCCCCTACGGGAAACACTCGTGGGGGCTTTTTTTTAGCCAACAATGGAAACCCGGATGCTGTTACAAGATCAGGAGATGGAGCGGATTATTCACCGGCTCGCGCACGAAATAATCGAGAAGGCGGCGCCGCTTGAAGACCTGGCAGTGCTGGGGATTCGTTCACGAGGCGCCTACTTAGCGCAGCGAATCGCCAAAAAGATTGAAAGCGCCACCGGCGTGCTGCCGCGCTTCGCTCACATTGATGTGACTCCTTACCGCGATGACGTCGGCATCAAAGTGGATCCCGATCCCACCCATTTGTCGATTACGGTTGATGATAAAACCGTCGTTCTCGTCGATGACGTCATTAATACTGGGCGAACCGCGCGCGCCGCGCTCGAGCTAGTGACCCGCTTAGCCAAGCCGCGCAAGGTTTTAGTCGCCGCTTTGGTTGATCGAGGCAGCCGCGAGCTGCCGATCCGAGCTGAGATCGTCGGCAAGAACTTCCAGGTAGGGGAGTCCGAAAGGATCAATGTTCTCCTCAAGGAGTGCGACGGCGTCGATCGCGTCACCCTAATAGCCCGGCAGCGAGAGGAGTCTTAGGCTTTCGCATCTTACAGAGGATTCTAGATTGGTCAAGCGCGATTTCATTACCGTCTCCGATCTTACCAACGAGGAAATCGAGGAGATTTTCTCGTTGGCCGACTCGATGCAATCGCTGGGCCGGACCCGGCCCGACGCCAACCCTCTATACGGCCAGATCATGGCGACCCTATTCTATGAGCCGAGTACCCGGACCCGGCTTTCCTTCGAATCGGCAATGCAGCGGCTGGGAGGCACGGTGATTAGCTGTCCGGACATGAAGTCATCTTCAGCCGCGAAAGGGGAGACGCTCGCCGACACGGCGCGCGTCGTGTCGAGTTACGCCGACGTGCTGGTCGTACGGCACTACTGGGATGGCGCGGCACAATCCATGGCGGAATTCGCGTCCGTGCCGGTGATCAATGCCGGTGACGGCGGCCACGAGCACCCGACCCAAACTCTCTGCGATCTCTATACTTTGACGAAGGAGAAAGGCAGCCTGCGCGGTCTGACCGTGGCCATCTGCGGCGACTTGAAGCACGGTCGAACCGTCCATTCTCTGGTTTACGCGCTGGCGCGCTTCGGCGCCCATGTCATTACCCTGGCCGCACGGGGAATGGAACTGCCGCAATCGGTCTTGGAGAGGCTCGAAGATGAATTTCACTACGGGCTCGCGCCAGTGCGCAGCCATGACCTTCAAAGCGCAGTGAAGGCCACGGACGCGGTCTACCTGACTCCAAGCGAACCCCATCAATTAGCGCTTTTTACTCAAGTGGATTCTGAAATCGAGCGGCGCTTGGAAAAGTTGGCGGGGCAAATCCGCTTTGATGTCTTTTACATGACGCGCAGGCAGCGCGAGCGCATGTCAGAAGATGGAGCCAATGGCCCGGCGGAATATCCGCGGCTGGGAGAAGAATTTCTGCGCGAGAGGAGATTTAAAGATACCCTGGTCATGCATCCCTTGCCGCGGGTAGACGAATTAGCGCCGGCGATCGACAAAGACCGGCGCGGCATCTATTTCAAGCAGGCGGCCTATGGCGTGCCCGTGCGCATGGCGCTCCTCAAGTTTCTGTTAGCCCCGCAAACAAACACAGCGACGCGCGGGCGCAGAAAAGAGTCCGATTATCGGGTTCCGGGAGATCTTCCCGCTCTCTGCGCCAATGGCAATTGCGTGGCGCGCAATGAACCGGTCTCGACCGATGCCCGCTTCGTTGTGTTTTTCTCCGGCCCGAGCGGCCCGCTGGTTCTGCAATGCTCATATTGCGAAACGCAGGTGAAAGCCGAGTTGGTCGGACACACGCGGTCGCGGCGCTACTGTCCTTACGACGCTGCTCTGATGGAGACTCTGCGGGACTGGCTTGAGGCGGGCGAGCTGGCCGTCTTTGACTCCATCAAACAGGCGGAAGAGCTGGGCTACGAACCCTACAAGATCGGACCGCAGCGGACCCTTATGGACGAGGGTGAAATCCGCGCGGCTCAGAGCGAGATGGCCCAACAGATCGCCAAGGAGATCCCCGATGCAGCGCGGCTTTTGATCCTTGGCATTCGTACCAAAGGCGCGATTCTGGCGCGCCGCATCGCGACGGAATTGACAACTCAAGGCAGGTCAGAAACTGAGGTGGCAGAAATCGAACTTTACGGCGCGCAGGAAGGCATCTGGATCGTTTCCGGTGAACCCGGACAAACGGCGATTCCCAATGTCCGAGACCGGGATGTCATCCTGGTCGATGACGTTATTCATACCGGACGGACGGTGAAAAACGCCCTCAGCATGATTTTTAAATTCGGTAGGCCCGGCTCGGTGCGGCTGGCGGTCTTGATCGACCGCGGGCACCGGGAAATTCCGGTCAAGCCCAACTATGTGGGCAAGCACATTCCTAGCTCGGAGCGCGAAAGAGTGCGGGTCAAGTTGCGCGAGGTGGAACAGGGTGAAAAAGATAAGGTCGTGATTTACTCGATCGTCCCGCCGTCCCAAGCGGAGCAACTGCCAGCATGAAGGCCGTACTAGCTTTGGCGGACGGCAGCGTTTACGTCGGGCGCTCCTTTGGCGCCGAAGGGGAAGCGCAAGGAGAAATCGTTTTCAACACCAGCATGACCGGCTATCAGGAGATTCTCACCGATCCTTCCTATGAGGGGCAGTTAGTGGCGATGACGTACCCGGAAATCGGCAATGTCGGCGTCAATCCGGAAGATGCCGAATCCCGGCGCGCTTTCGTGGGAGGATTTATTGTCAAGGAATATAACCCGGTGCCGAGCAGTTGGCGCTCCACGCAACCTCTCCACGAATATATGAAGGATCACGGCATTGTCGGGATCGAAGGAATTGATACGCGCTCCTTAGTGCGTCACTTGCGCGACGCCGGCGCCCAGGAGGCGGTGATTTCCACGGGCTCTAAGAGTCCGGAAGAATTGATCGAAAAGGCGCGCCGCTCCCCGGGCCTCGTAGGCGTCGACCTGGTGCAAAAGGTGACTTGTCAGGAATCTTACGAGTGGAACGAGGGGCCGTGGAAACTGGGCCAAGGTTACAAGCAGAGGAGGGAGGGGCCAACGGCAAAGAGGAAAGGCGCCAAGAGCGACTTTCAGAGGCCGCGCCATTTGGTTGTCGCTTACGACTACGGCATCAAGTTTAACATCTTGCGCAGCCTCGCCGGATCGGGGTGCAGAGTGAAAGTTGTGCCCGCCACAACCACCGCGGAAGACGTCTTGGCGCTCGATCCGGATGGCATCTTTCTCTCGAACGGGCCCGGCGACCCGGACGCCGTGCCGTACGCCAGGGAAAACGTAGGCAAGCTTATCGGGAAAAAGCCGGTCTTCGGGATTTGTCTGGGCCATCAGATCATGGCGCTGGCACTGGGCGGCAGGACTTACAAACTTAAGTTCGGGCATCACGGCGGCAACCATCCCGTCATGGATCTGACGACGCAAAAGGTCGAGATCACGACGCAAAATCATGGCTTCGCGGTGGATCCGGATTCACTGAAAGGCGCGGCAGAGATCACCCACGTGAATCTCAATGACCATACGGTGGAAGGGTTGGCCCACCGCGACTACCCCATTTTTTCCGTCCAGTATCATCCCGAAGCTTCACCGGGTCCGCACGATGCCAGCTATCTCTTTCGGCGGTTCATTGAAATGATCGAGCAACACTCATCCTACTAAAGGCGCGACATGCCTAAGCGCACCGATATCGAGTCGATTCTGTTGATCGGCTCCGGACCCATTGTGATCGGTCAGGCTTGCGAGTTCGACTATTCCGGGACGCAAGCGCTCAAGGCGCTCAAGGAAGAGGGTTACCGCGTTATTCTTGTCAATTCGAACCCGGCAACGATCATGACCGATCCGGATTTCGCCGATCGGACCTACATCGAGCCCATTACGACGGACATTGTGGAGAAGATTATCGAGAAGGAAAGACCGAACGTGCTGCTGCCCACTTTAGGCGGCCAGACGGCTTTGAACATCGCGCTCGATTTGGCCGAGCAGGGAGTGCTGGACCGTTATGGCGTCGAAATGATTGGCGCCAAGGTCGAGTCGATCAAGAAAGCCGAGGATCGCGATCTTTTCAAAGAAGCGATGGAGAGGGTAGGGCTCGATTTGCCGCGCAGCGGATACGCCCATAGCCTGCGCGAAGCGGTCCAGATCCAGAAGAGGCTCAAGTTTCCGGTGATTATTCGGCCGTCGCGAACTCTGGGCGGTAGTGGGGGAGCCATCGCCTATGGCGCGGAAGATTTTAGAGACGTCGTGCAGGCAGGCCTGAACAGCTCGCCCGTTCATGAAGTTCTCGTTGAGGAATCGGTTTTGGGCTGGAAGGAGTTCGAGCTTGAAGTCATGCGCGATCGCCACGACAACGTGGTCATCGTGTGCTCGATCGAGAATTTTGATCCCATGGGAGTGCATACCGGGGACTCCATCACCGTCGCGCCGGCGCAGACCTTGACCGACAAAGAGTATCAGATCATGCGTGACGCGGCGGTCCGGATCATCCGCGAAATCGGCGTCGACACGGGCGGTTCGAATATCCAATTTGCGATTGGCCCGGCGGACGGCCGTCTCGTCGTCATCGAGATGAATCCGCGCGTGTCGCGGAGCTCCGCCCTAGCCAGCAAAGCCACCGGTTTTCCCATCGCGAAAATCGCGGCCAAACTTGCGGTCGGGTACACCCTCGATGAAATTCCCAACGACATCACGCGTGAGACCCCCGCCTGCTTCGAACCCACGATTGATTACGTCGTGGTCAAGATCCCGCGCTTCACGTTCGAGAAGTTTCCCAAAGCCAAGGATATCTTAACGCCGCAGATGAAATCCGTCGGCGAAGTCATGGCGATCGGGCGCACCTTCAAGGAATCGTTGCAGAAGGCGATGCGGTCGCTGGAGACGGGCTCGTTTGGATTTGAGGAGAAGCTTGAGGGTGAGGCAGCCAAGCAGCCGGATAGCCTCGAGATTGTGCGCGAAAGATTGCGGATTCCCACCGCCCAGCGACTGTGGTATCTGGG
>JBOHVR010000001.1:0-4508 GCA_050735755.1 Binatia bacterium | reverse complement strand
CTGCCGGTTTTAGATTGAAGGAACGGAAGTGAGTGATTTAAATTTCGGCGTTTTGCTGCCGACCCGCGAAGTTGTTTTATCCAGGCGGTCAGACCCGTCCAGCATCTACGAGCTGGGCGATCGGGCCGAGGCTTTGGGCTTTCACTCGGTTTGGGTGGGTGACAGCCTGACGGCCAGACCTCGGTTGGAGCCGCTCGTCACTCTGGCTGCGGTGGGAGCCAGGACTCGTCGTATTCGCCTGGGGACGGCGGTCTTTCTCGCGGCACTCAGGCATCCCGTGCTGGTCGCACACCAGGTGGCCGCCCTGGACTGGTTAAGCGGGGGACGAGTCGATCTGGGAATTGGCTACGGCAGGCCCAGCGATCCTGCTCAAGAGCACGAGTTTAAGATCTTAGGTCTCGACATTCGCCAGCGGATCAAGATCAGCGAAGAGTTTGTTCAAGTTGTGCGGCGGCTATGGCGCGAAAACGACGTCTCTCACGCCGGCGCATTTACTCGCTTTGAACGTGTGACCTTAGAGCCGAAACCAATTCAACCAGGAGGCGTGCCGATCTGGCTCGCTTCCAACAACGTCGAGCCAGGTCTAAGGCGTGTTGGGCACATGGCGGATGGCTGGCTCAACAACATTGCGAATCCCGAGCTTTATCACGAATGTCTGCAAAAAATCCGCGCCTATGCGGCCGAGGCAGGCCGCGATCCTGACTCGATTCAACCGGGCCTTTATTTCACTTTGGCAGCCGGAGGAGACGACGCTCTCGCCGAAGGCCGAACGTTCTTGTCTGAGTATTACAACAGACCCTACGAAGCGGTTTCCAAAGCGATGCTCTGTATCATGGGGAATTGGGATGAGATAATCGACTGCATCGAGGCTTACGGTGAGGCGGGCGCCCGAACAATCGTCCTCCGCTTCGCCACGCGCTCCCAGATCAGCCACCTGGAATCCTGCGCCGAATCTCTCTCTCGCCGCGGCCTGCTCCGCCAAACTTGAGGGTCGCATGGAAAAATTCACGGGAGTTGACTATTTCGAAATTGAAATCCACACGCTTGTAGGTCAGTGGCAAGAAAGAATTCTATGACGTATTCTTTACCGAGAGACGTTCATGGACAAGCCAGCGGATATAGGTTCCTTAATAGTTTCGACCCCAGAGGTGCGCGGCGGTAGGGCACGGATTTCTGGTACGGGGGTCACAGTCCGCCGGGTCGTCGAGTGGTATAAGTTAGGATTTAGCCCTGAGGAAATCGCCCAAGAAATAGGCCACATTAGACTAGCCCAAGTTTTTGCTGCTCTAACCTACTACCACGCAAACCGGGAAGAGATAGAAGACGATCTTGCCAATGAGAAGGACGTCGCCGAGCAGTTGGAAGCCGGTCAGCGGGGAGCCAGTCATAGCGGTTCGTGAAGATCCGGCTCTACCTGGAGGAAGACTCCATGAGCCATGCCCTTGTTCGGGGTCTACGCGCACGCGGCGTGGATGTCGTGACTGCTTTAGAGGAAGGTAGGATTGGAGCGTGGCGACGAGGAGCATCTGGAGTTTGCAGCCAAAACCGGGCGTGTCTTATATAGCTTCAATGTAGCGGACTTCTACTACCTCCACAGCAGATACCTTTTTGAAGGCAAAGAACATTCAGGGCTCATCCTCACGCGCCAGCAGCGGTTCACGGTCGGCGAGCAACTACGCCGGCTTCTAAGGCTGATCGCTAAAGTCCCGGCTGAGGAAATGAAAAACCGTGTCGAGTTTTTGGGGACATGGGGTTAGGGAACCCCTGCGGAAAACGGGATTCTCTGATCCCAATTTGCCTCCTTGGAAATTGAAGGAGGAAGGGAAGAGCGAGCGATCAGTTTGAAGCGACGGGTTAGCCTGACACTTGTCTAGGGCGCAAACATTTCCTGCAGGACTGCCAAAACCGCCGCCAAAGGACCGGGAGTCAGGCGCCCGAGCCGCCTGACCAGTCGCTCAGCATCAACCGTGCGGAGCTGATCGATGGCAACAAATCCAGCGCGACCTTGAAAACGACATTGGACGCGCCATGGGTAAGCGTGCCCTGCGGGTGTCATCGGTGCAACAATCAACGTCCTCAAATCGTTATTCAACTCGTCTGGAGAGACAACGAGGCAAGGCCGTGTCTTACGGATCCGGCTTCCCCGCGTTGGATCAAGCCGAACCAAATAGACCTCGCCGCGTGCCGCCACTCCGTGCTCTACCGCCACTTCCACTCTTTCTCGTCAAACCGTGTGGCCGTTGTTGGATCGAGAAGCCGGTCCTCATTCCGCTCGCGCATTTTTCGAGCCGCAGCCGCCCATTCCGTGCGCGGCCGATTTCCTCTGCGAATCACAATGCGACCCGGTTCCGCCTCCAGTTCAACTTCGTCCGTTAGCCGGGCTTCCTCGAGCAGCACCTTTGGCAGACGGATGCCGCGTGAATTGCCAATCTGAACAATACGGCTTTTCATTAGAAGTTTTCCTCGTTGCTACATTGTAATCACACGACGAATGCCTTCGCAAGAGTAACAGTAGGGGAGGGGAAGCTTCGTTCCTGAACCAGGTTAGAATGGCCAAGCTGAACAACGCATCCATGGCGCTCTAAGTGGCGCGTCAGGTCCAGGGATATTCCAGAGGCCGGGGTTCTTGCCCAATTTTTCGAGATTGTCCCGAAGTTTGTCTAATGCCTGATGATCGTGGAAAAAGATATCACCGACCTGGGAACTTTTGATCAACGACCAGACTTGCCGTCAAGGCGACACAAGAAACTGGGTCACTGGAGTCAACAACAAAGACGCAAAATCATGAAGCCGTTCATTAGCACAAGGTGCTGGCGGGTACGCTCAAACGAAAGTTAGACACTGGCTTCTGTGTTTCACCCTGCCTGGCTTTTGGCGACATCCATCAGCAGCCGGAGCGCTTGGTTGACCGCTTGAGAGTCCCGGAACACGGCGGCGACGTCAGGGTCAAGCACAACCACATTGGTCCCCTGCTGGTACCGCTCATAGTACTTGCCCCGGACGCCCGCACGAATATCGTATTCTGGTCTCATCTCATCCTTGTCTGGTTTATTCTCCTGACTCATAGATTCTCCTTTCATGGGGCATCGCTTCACGCGCTCCGATAATCCGAATCACGTCTTCCCGGTCTGTATGCCAAACAACGAGTACCTTGTGCTGAGTTGACGAGTCCTAGCCGGTTTTTATCTCTATGGTGTGAGCAGGTTAGCAGGTCTTAGCGCCTTCATGTCCACTTAATCATTGTTACGGATTTAGGGCCTTGAACCAGTAACTTGGGTTGTCTTTGAAGAGGCTCTTAGGGATAAGAGCGTAAACGAGATTCACAACATCGACGGCCTCTGCAATGTGAAGATCAACAGCCAGACTCGCCAGCGCGTAGGCTTCGGCTGCGTTTAACTTCTTTTCTCGCTGGAGGAAGTTAACCGTTTCTTGCACGGCGAATTTCGTTGCCTCGTTGAGATCTACGCTCATCCCCATAGCGATAAAGTGGGTAACGGTTTCGGCCATCGGGACTTGAAGGTTCTTCTTCTTGTGCAGGAAAAACTGCAGGGTTGGCGCGAGAGAAATTTCCAGGGCGCCGCCGTCGACCTCCCCGTCACCCTGAACCGCGTGACCATCGCCGGTGAAAAACTGTGCCCCATCATTCCACACGGGAAGGTAGAGAGTGGAACCGGCGATCAACTGCTTTAAATCCATGTTTCCGCCCCAAACTCCCGGAGGTGTCGAGGAAACCATGCCCATGCTGGCGGGAGGCGCGACGGCCATAATACCCATGAATGGATTCAGTGGAATCTCGATCTCTTCAGAAAACAGAGCGACTCGCCGCTCCAAATCCAGGGGAATGAATTTTGTTGCGGGCTTTTTTAGCTGGTCAGGTAACACGCCTCTTCCAGGTCTACTGGCGTTGATTCCGTACGGGACTCGAAATTCGATCTCGCATACTCTGACTTCAAGCACGTCGCCACGTTCTGCACCGTCAATATAGAGCGGTCCGGTTAAAACATGGACAGCTGCACCCTTTGGATGATTCGCTTCCGAGTAGATTGTCTTGGCATCCGCTAGAACTTCATCGGCAGAAATTCCATAAGCACCAAAAAAACTCACGGGATCCTTCTGCGTCGTTAAGCCCTGATGAGATAACGCTTCTACCCGCACGATCTGGCCCGAGCGGATCGTCAAGGCCGGTGCCAGGTTTGCGGCCAAATAACCCCACAGGACGGTTTCGGGCGAAGATTTGAGGATCGCATCAGGGGAGTTCTTTTCTGAGTTCGTCATGGATTTCCGTCAGCCTATCGCCACTAAGGCCGTAACCTCCGTTCATGCCGAACGTCAATGATTCTGCTGTTTGTAGAGATGCCCATAGCGATTGTCTACGGGATTGTAAAATCGGCCATAAACTCGTCCCCCTTGGTATCAGATACCTAAGGGTTTGTGAACAAAAGTACACGCGCAGTTGAAAAAAGCAGACACGGAGGTGAACGTTGTTAATTGGGTAGTATTTATAGCTG